>JAFEBC010000788.1 GCA_018266095.1 Deltaproteobacteria bacterium | reverse complement strand
CCATCCCGAGGAAGAGATCGACCCGGCGCGCATCTTCCCGGATCTGTTCAAGCGGCTGAAGGACCACTTCTTCGAGGAGCGCAAGCGCACGCTGCAGCGCACGGCGAAGAACGTGCTGCGCGCCTTGTCGGACGAGCGCGCGCAGCTCTTGCCGAAGGAGGTCACGCAGGTCGAGCAGGCGCTCGCGGTGATGCGCGACAAGTATCGCTATTGCGAGGCGTGCACGAAGGAGGCGCTGGTGGCGCTGTTGGCGAAGCGCTACGCGGATTCGTAGTGGCGCGCAGGGCACGGCATTTGCGCGTGTTGAACTGTGGATTTGTGGCGCTGCGGCCTTCGGCCTCCGCTTGTACGGGGGCTGCCCGCCCCCGTAACGCCCCCAGCCTTGTGGCGCCCTTGGCTCACGGCGACGGCATTGGCCGAATGTACGCAGCCCCACGCTGAAGCGTGGGTCTAAAACACCACAAAGCCTCCTGCGGAGGCTGGCGCGTTGCGGTCGATCGTCAGCCCCGAATGGGGCTTCTTGGATGAATAGACCCAGCCTTCAGGCTGGGGCGCGACAACTTTCGTGACACCCGCCCACCCGCGCTCAGGGGACGGCAAGGGCCAGGGGCGTTGCGGGGGCGGCGCCCCCGCACAAGCGGAGGCCGCAGGCCGGAGCGCCCCAAAAAACAAACTGTCCGGTCCATTCCTGAACCGGACAGCCTCGCGTCCAACCTGGATGTCGCGCGCCAGCCTAGCTCGGGAACACCAGGTGGAAGAACTCCGCGCGGCCCGCCACGCCGAGCTTGGCGTACACCTGCGTCAGGTGCTGCTTGATGGTCTTCTCACTGTTGCCCATCATCGCGCCGATCTCGGCGGAGGTCAGACCCTTGAGCACCAGGCGGGCCACCTCCTCTTCCTTCTTGGTCAGGCGCGCGCGCGCCAGGGCGCGGTTCACCAACCGGGCGAGGTCCACGTCGACCTGGGTGACCTTGTCCAGCACCGAGCGCAGGGCCTCGGTGGTGAACGGCTTGTCGAGGAGGAAGCTCGCGCCCGCGTTCAGCGCGGCCTGCAGGCGTTGGTGGTCGGCGAAGGCGGTGACCAGGATGACGGGCGCGCGCACCTCGCGCTTGCGCAGCTCGCCGATGAGGTCGATGCCCGAGAGCTTGCCCTCGCCCAGCACCACGTCGGCCACCACGGCCTCCGCGTAGCGCAGCTCGGGATCCTGCAGCGCGTGCTCGGCGCTCGGGTGCGCGAGGCAGTGCCAGCCGAACTGCTGCAGACGGCGGCCGAGGATGGTGCGCGCGTCGGCCTCGTCCTCGACGAGGAGGAGGGTGCGCAGGTTGTTCTGGGGACGGACCTGATTGCTGGCGGGTTGCATCGGTGACTCCGAGATTCAGGGAGGGCGAAGGGCTTACGACACGGCTTCATTGGGGAAGGTGAAACGGAACTTGGTCGAACCGGGGAGCGTGCTCTGGCAGGTGAGGTCGCCGCCCGAGGCGCGGGCCAGGGCGCGGGCGATGGCGAGCCCGAGGCCGGTGCCGTTGCCGCCGGTGGCGAAGGGGGTGAAGAGGCGCTCGCGCATGGGCTCGTCGATGCCGGGGCCGTCGTCCTCGACGGTGAGCTCGATGTGGCCAGGGCTCTGCGCGGCGCGCAGCTCGAGGTGGCCGCCGCCGCCCTTCTTGCCCAGGGCCTCCAGCGCGTTCGCGGCCACGTTCTCCACAGCCGAGCGCAGCGCGAGCGGATCGGCGCGCACCGAGAGCCCGCGCGGACACTCGATGGACAGCGTCGTGCCCTGCGCCATCGCCGTCGGCTTCATGCGGTCGTGGAGCTGATCGAGCACGCGGCCCAGCTCGAGCGGCTCGGCGTCGTCCTCGCGGCCGTGACCGGCGCGGGCCAGCTCGGACAGGCGCTCGGAGGCGCGCTCGGCGTTCGCGCGCATGCGCGGCAGGAGGTCGTTCAGGAGCTGCGGATCCGACTCTGCCTCTTCCAGCAGGAGCTGCAGGTTGTGCAGCGGGTTCTTCAGGTCGTGCGCGATGGCCGCCGCCACCACCCAGATGGCCTGGCGCCGCTCGGTGCCCTGCAGCCGCTCGGCCAGCACCTGCGAGGCCGCGCGCTCGGACGCGAGCAGGCGCCGGTGCCGCAGGGCATAGAGCACGGCCGCGCTGGTGAGGAGCCCCGCGAGCGGCGGCGCGAGCCAGTCGACCGCGATGACCAGCGTGCGCAGCGGTCCCTGCGTGAAGTTGTGCGCGGGCAAGACGTGATCGAGCGCGGCCAGCACGAGGCCCGCGAGGCAGCCCGACAAGAGGAGGAGGACGTCCTTCAAACGCTTCACAGCCGACAGTGTTGCCGCCTTGGGCCAGGAGCGCAACCGACGAAAGGGCCTCAGCCAGGTAGAGTCCGCAAGCGCAAGAATCCACCCTTGGCCGCCCGCGGACACGTCGCGGTAACATGCGGCCATGCGCGCACAATGGGACGACTACTTCATGCAGATCGCACGCGTGGTGGCGACGCGCGCGACCTGCGACCGCAAGCACGTGGGAGCGCTCCTGGTGCGCGACCGCATGATCCTCTCGACCGGCTACAACGGCTCCATCCGCGGCATGCCCCACTGCAGCGAGGTCGGGCACATGCTGGAGAACGGGCACTGCGTGGCCACCATCCACGCCGAGGCCAACGCCATCTTGCAGGCGGCCAAGAACGGCGTGGGCATCGACGGCGCCGACATCTACACGACCGCGAGCCCTTGCTGGAACTGCTTCAAGCTCATCGCCAACGCGGGCATCAAGCGCATCGTGTACGGCGAGTTCTATCGCGAGGAGCGCAGCTTCGAGGTGGCCAAGCGCATCGGCATCCAGCTCGTGCAGGCCGACCCGCCGCCGCCGGGTGAATTGCCGCGCGCCGAGGCACCGAAGGCCCCGTCGCCCTGAGGTCGCACCTTGGCCCACAGAGACCGGAGGCCCTAGGGGGCGCGCCGCGATCGGCTTATCCTTCGTGTGGGTTCGCGTGTTCGATCAGCACACGGAGCGCACGCGATGACGAAGGCGGCAGCGAGGGGACGTCGAAGCGCCCGGATCCATTGGGGTCTCGCCCTGTGCGTCTGCGCGGGGCTGTCGTGCTCTCGCACGCACGTCAGGCCGGATGTCACCCCGCCGCTCACCGACGACTTCGCGTCGCAAGCTTCGAAACAAGCGGCCCAGCTCGATCCCGAGGCCGGCGCGCCGCTGACGGCCGAGGAGCAGGCTGAGCACCTCCTCGCGCGCGTCACCTTCGGCGCCACCCAGGCCGACCGCGTGCGGCTGCAGCAGCAGGGGATCGCGGCCTTCCTCGAAGCGCAGCTCCACCCGGAGCGGCTCGACGACAGCGCGGTCGACCAGCGCATCGCCTCGCTGCCGGTGGAGACGCACAGCGCCGCCGAGCTCTCGCAGGAGCTGGACAAGTACCGCGAGGACCAGCGCCTGCTGCGCGAGCGGCGGGCCAAGGAGGCGCAGGAGCGCGGCATCGACGAGGACAAGGTCGATGAGGCCATGGCCCGCGACGAGCAGCTCCAAGTGGCGAGCGCGACGCCGCAGGAGATGGCGGCGATGGCCGACGAATCCAAGGCCGACCGCATCGCGCGCGAGAACAAGCGCTTCGGCCGCAAGGACCTGGGCCGCATCGGCAAGGGGCCGGGCTTCGACTACACGGTGCAGCTCTCCGAGGCCAAGCTCCTGCGCGCGGAGTACTCGCGCCGGCAGCTCCAGGAGGTGATGGTCGACTTCTGGTTCAACCACTTCAACGTGTTCGCGGGGAAGGATCGCGAGGCGGCGCTCTTGCCCTCGTACGAGAACGAGATCATCCGCAAGAACGCGCTCGGCAACTTCCGCGACCTGCTCCTCGCCACCGCGCACTCGCCCGCGATGCTCATCTATCTGGACAACTGGCGCTCGGTGGGGGCGCCGGAGATGCTCAAGCCCGAGTTCGACCGGCGCGGGCGGCCCATCCAGCGCAAGAACCGCAAGCTCGGCAACGGGCTCAACGAGAACTACGCGCGTGAGCTCTTGGAGCTGCACACGCTGGGCGTCGACGGCGGCTACACGCAGGCGGACGTGACCGAGGTGGCGCGCTGCTTCACGGGCTGGTCGGTGCAGGACCCGAAGGATGACCCGACGTTCGTGTTCCGCGCGCGGCAGCACGACGTGGGCGAGAAGCACGTGCTCGGCCAGGTCATCCCCGCGGGCGGCGGCCTCGAGGACGGCGAGAAGGTGCTGGACCTGATCCTGGCCCATCCGTCCACGGGGCGCTTCTTGGCGCGCAAGCTCGCGCGGCGCTTCCTCGAGGACGATCCGCCTGACGCCGTGGTCGAGCGCGTGGCGGCGGCCTATCGCGACACGCAGGGCGACATCCGCTCCATGCTGCGCGCGCTGTTCTCCTCGCCGGAGTTCTGGAGCCGCAAGGCGCTCAAGGCCAAGATGCGCTCGCCGCTGGAGCTGGTGGCGGGCGCGGTGCGGGCGCTCGACGCAGACGTGAAGGATCCGGCCACGCTGGCGCGGCAGGTGGGGCGCATCGGCGAGCAGCTCTACGGCGCGGTCCCGCCCACTGGCTATGGCGACACCGAGGAGGTCTGGGCGAGCTCGGGCGCGGTGCTCTCGCGCATCGACTTCGCGCTGGCGCTGGCCAAGGGCGAGCTGCCGGGCGTGAAGGTGGATCTGCAGCCGCTGGCGACGGGCGCGCGCACGCACGCGGAGGTCCTCGATCGCGCGGCGGCCTTGCTGGGCGCGGGCGCGCTCACCGAGCGGACGCGCAGCTACACCTTGGCGCAGCTCGAGCAGATCCCCCTCGATCAGAAGCCGGTGCTGGTGGCGCAGCGCGCGGTGGGCCTGCTGTTGGGCGCGCCAGAGCTGCAGCGGAGATAGCGGATGAGCTCACGACACTCGCGGCGGGCGATCTTGCAGGGCGGCGGCGTGGCGGCCCTGGCGCTGGGGACCGGGCTCCTGCCGGGCTTCGCGCAGCGGGCGCTGGCGGAGGAGGCGGTGGCCCGGGACGCGGGGCCGGCGCGCAAGAAGGTGTTCTGCTTCCTCTTCCTGCGCGGCGCGCTCGATGGGCTGATGGCGCTGCAGCCGCTGGGCGATCCGCGCTTGCAAGAGCTCCGGCCGCAGCTCGCCTTGTTGCCGCCTGGCATGCCGAGCAAGGGCGCGCAGAGCGCACCGCTCGTGTCGCTGGGCGACTCCGTGGCCTTCGCCGCGCACCCGTCGCTCGCGCCGCTGTTGCCGCTGTGGCAGCAGGGGCACCTCGCCTTCGTGCACGCGGTGGGCTCGCCCGATCCGACGCGCTCGCACTTCGACGCGCAGGACATGCTCGAGCTGGGCACGCCGGGCCGGACCAGCACGCCCGAGGGCTTCCTCACGCGCGCCCTGACGCTCGCGCCCGCGCAGGAGCCGCGCTCGCCGCTCGAGGTGGTGGCGCTGTCGGCCCGCGCGCCGCGCTCGCTGCAGGGAGAGAAGGGCGCGCTCGCGTTCTCGGGCGTCGACCAGTTGCGGCTGCGGCCTCAGGCGGGCACGGGCGGGAATCCGGGCCGCGCGGCGTCGCGCGAGGTGTTCCAGGCGCTCTACGGCGAGGGCGCGGATCGCGTGTCGTCGGCGGGCCAGCAGGCGTTCGCGGCGGTCGATCTCCTGGAGAAGAAGACGGGGCGCAACGGGCCGCAGACCGACGAGCGCGCGCGCTATCCGGGCGGGCCGATGGGCAACTCGCTCAAGCAATTGGCGCAGCTCATCAAGGCTGACGTGGGCCTGCGCGTGGGCTGCCTCGACGCGGGCGGCTGGGACACGCACGCGGGCGAGCCGGGCGTCCTGCAGCGGCTCCTGGGCGAACTGGCGGCGGGCCTGTCGGCGTTCTGGCTGGACCTCGGCGAGCGCGCGGCGGACGTCACGCTGGTCGCGGCCACCGAGTTCGGGCGCACCGCGCGGCAGAACGGCGCCGTCGGCACCGATCACTGCCACGGCAGCGTCGCGCTGGTGCTGGGCGGCGACGTCGTGGGCGGCGAGGTGCACGGACTCTGGCCGGGCCTGCGCGACGATCAGCTCTATGAGCAGCGCGATCTCGCCGTCACCACGGATCTGCGCGCGGTGCTCGCGTCCGCGCTCACGGGCGCGCTGGGACCCATCGATCTCGCGCGCGTGTTCCCGGGCTTCACGGGCGCGCCCATGCCGGGGCTCATCCGCGCGTAGAGGCCTCCCTCGGGGGCCTCGTGCCAGGGCGACGATTCACCGCAGAGACGCAGCAGCGCAGAAGGTTGTCGATCACAACCAAACCCAATTCTGCGTTTCGGCGCCTCTGCGGTGAGTGATCGGGCGAGCACGAAGCTTCGGTCGGAGCGCTCCTGATCAGGTCTTCTTGGCCTTCGCACTCTTTCCCTTTGCCTTCGAAGCCTTCGAAGCCTTCGGAGCCGCCTTGGGCGCCGGCGCGCTCTCCTTCGGCGCGGCCTTCGCCATCGCCAGGATGAGCTCGTAGTGCTCCGGCGACACCGGCTGCACCGAGAGCCGCTGCCCGGGCCGCAGGAGCGGCATGCCCTCGAGCTTCGGATTGTCGCGCAGCTCCGGCAGGCCCACCACGCGCGCCAGCTTCTCCACGCCACGCACGTCCACCTTGAACCACTGCGGCGCCTCGCGCTTGGACTTGGGGTCGAAGTGGTGATCGTCTGGATCGAACTGCGTCTCGTCGACGTAGCCCTCGCGCGCCACCTCGGCCACGCCCGCGACGCCCGGCGGCTCGGCGTTCGAGTGATAGATGAGGATGCGGTCACCCAGCTTCAGGTCGTCGCGCAGCATGTTGCGCGCCTGGAAGTTGCGCACGCCGTCCCAGCCTGTGGTGCGCTTGGGGGCGGCGAGCAGGTCGTCGATGGAGAAGACCTCGGGTTCCGTCTTCAGGAGCCAGTGGCGCATGCGCGCAGTGTAGCGCGAGGCGCCGCGAGGTGGCCGCACGAATGTGCCGCGCCGTGGCCTTACGGCGCCGCGCCGGTGGTGAACTCGTACTGCCAGTCGCTGCCCATGGCCGAGGCCGCGCTGGAGGCCGAGTGCACCGCGCCGCTCACCTTGATGCAGTGGAGCGTGTTGGGCGCAAGCGACGTCCCGGTCTGGAGCGCGATGTTGGCGCGGTCGATGTACGGCACCGCGCTGGCGCCCGTGCCCGAGAGCGAGGTGAGGCCGGTGACGGTGACGGCGGTGACCTCGTTGGCGGGCGCGGTGCAGCTCGAGGCGTAGAGGTGCACGTTCACGGGCGCGCCGTTGCCGTCGACCGCGGTGAGATCGCCGCCCGCCATCGCCATGTTGAACTGCACCACGTACGGCCCGCCCACGGTGATGCCCACGCTCGCGCCCGCGGGCACGCTCATGGCCGCGTTGACCTTGGGGATGGCCGAGAGCGCCGGCACGCCCGGCGACCAGAGGATGCCGACGTTGTTCGCGGCGGTGGCGTCGGTGTGCAGCTTGAAGTCGCCGGTGCCCTCGGGGACGCGCGTGTACGAGGCGCAGGTGCTGGAGAGCGAGGTGATGGCCTGGCCTGTGCCCCAGACGACGGAGTCGATGCGCACGGAGTCGACGCGCACGACCTGGATCTGCGCCGCCGAGTCGGTGAGCCCGAGGCTGGCGTGGTCGATGAAGGTGGACGTGCTCGCGCCCGCGGTGAAGCCGCCCGTGGGCTGCAGGCCGCCGAAGATGACCGCGCGCTGGCCCGACGCGAGCTTGGTGCCGTTGGGGAAGGTGTACTTCACGGCGGGTGTGGAGGTCGTGCCCGAGGAGGTGCGGATGGTCCAGCCGGCCACGTCGACGTCGAAGGCCTCGTTGTTGATGAGCTCGACGAACTCGTCGGCCGAGGAGCTCTGCACGCCGTCGCCGTTGGAGTCGCCGAGCGCCTTGTTGTTGCACGGGCCGGTCGAGCCGAAGCCCGCGGGGTGGCCGAGGAACTCGTTGATCTTCACGCTCTGCGGCAGCGTGAACACGCCGGTGGTGAACTCGTAGGTCGCGTCCGCTGCGAGGGCCGCCGTGCTGGAGGTGGAGCCGCTGCGGATGCCCGCGGAGGCCTTCACGCAGTGCACGGTGTTGTCGGCGAGGCGCGCCGCGGGCGAGATCTGCGCGGTGGTGTTGCTGTTGATGGCGCTGATGGTCGAGGTCACGGCGGTGCTGCTGTCCGCGCTGGCGCAAGGCGAGCCGTAGAGCTTCACGTTGGCGATCAGGTCCGACGCCACCATCGACATGTTGAACTGCACCAGCACCGGCTGCGCGGGCGCCACGCCGATCGCGGCGGCCTTGGGCGCGCCTTCCTGCTTGTTCACGCGCGGGATGGCGTCGGTGGCCTTGACGCCCGGGCTCCACAGGACGCCCGGGTTGCCCGACAGGTCCGTGTGCGGCGCGAAGCCGATGCCCGTGCCCTCGGGGCTGCGCACCCAAGACGCGCCGGTGCTCGGCGACGGCCCGTACTGCACGCTGTCCGAGACCGCGCTCTGGTAGGGCGCGCCCGGAGGCGTGACGAGCTGCACCGTGCCGCCGCCGTCCGCCATCACCAAGGGCGACGCGAAGACGAGCGAGGTGCCGAAGGTGACGCCCGCCGGAGGCGCCTTGCCGAAGACCACCGCGCGGTTGTTGGGCGGCGCGAAGTCGAGCGTGGTGTTGCTGGGGAAGGTGAAACGCTTGGTCTGCGAGGACGGCGTCGAGCCGGTGCTGATGGACCAGCCCGTGAGGTCGATGGTGCTGGTGGGGCTGTTGTTGATGATCTCGATGAACTCGTCGTCGCTGGAGTTGGTCGCGTCGTCGCCGTTGGTGTCGCCCCAGGCGTTGAGCGCGCCCGACGACGACGAGCCGACCTTGGCGGCGATCTCGTTGATCTTCACGTCCGGCGGGTCGATCTGCGTGCCGCTGGTGAACTCCCACTGCACCGCGGTGCCGAGCGCCGCGCCGTTGCTGGCCGCCGAGTGCACGTTGGCGCCGATCTGCAGGCAGTGGAGCGTGTCGTTGGCGAGGCGCGCGGCGGGCTTGAGCTGCGCCTGGGCCGCGCCGCTGCCGGTGACCGTGAGCGCGATCTCGTTCGCGGGCGACGTGCACGACGACGCGAACAGCTTGATGTTGGCGTTGCTGAGGTCGGCCGTGAGCACCGGCATGTTGAACTGGATCGTCAAGGGCAGCGTGTTGGCCACGTTGGTGTCGCCTGGCTTGGGCGCGCTCCCGCTCTTGTTCACGCGCAGGATGGCCTTGGTGGCGGCCACGCCCGGCGACCAGAGGACGCCCGCGTTTCCAGAGACGGTGGTGTGGTCCACGAAGGTCGTGCCCGTGCCCTCCGGGCTGCGCACCCACGACGCGCCCGTGCTCGGCGCCGCGTCGTAGGTGACCGAATCCGCGAGCTGGCCGGGCTGCGCCTGCAGCACCACCGCGCCGCCCGAGTTGGTGAGCGAGAGGCTGGAGTTGGCCTTGAACACGAGCGCGCTGCCGAAGCTCGCGGGCGTGCCGCCGCCGAAGATGACCGCGTAGCCGTTGGCGGGCAGCGTGGTGCCGACGGGGAAGGTCATGCGATCGGACACGGTGGCCACGCTCGAGCCCGTGCGCAGCACCCAGCCCGAGAGGTCGACGGCGGTGGCCGTGTTGTTGAGGATCTCCACGAACTCGTCGTCGCTGGAGCTGGTGACCTCGTCGCCGTTGGTGTCACCCGTCGGCCCGCTCGAGGGCGCGGGCGCGATCTCGTTGATCTTCACGTCCGGGATGCCGCCGATGGTGAACGCCGAGGCGTACGGGGCCGCGAACGGGTTGCCCGCGGCGTCCTTCACCTGCGTGTTCACGTTGAGCGTGTAGCGGGTGCCATACGTCAGCGCCGAGCGCGGCACGAACGACACCGAGTGCAGCGTGTACGTCAGGTCGCCCAGCACCGCCGCGCCCGTCGGGTCCGTGAGCGAGATGTTCGCGTTCGTCAGCGTGAGCGGGCTCATCGCCTCCGAGAACGTGAGCTGGATGGTGGGCCGCGTGGACACGCCGGTCGCGTCCGTCTGCGGCAGCACCGCGGACACGGTGGGCGAGGTGGTGTCGCTGTCGGTGCCAGTGGTGAAGCCGATGGTTTGCCCCGCGGCGAGCGGATTGCCCGAGGCGTCCTGGATCCCGGTCGAGAGCGCCACCGACACGGTGCTGCTCGCGGCCCAGGGCGCGGCCGGCGTGAAGACGACGTTGGGCCCGTTGAACGCGTACGTGCCCGAGGTGGCCACGCCGCCCACGGTCACCGCGAAGGTCGAGGCGTTGATGGTCGAGGGCGCGATGGCCTCGCTGAAGCGCGCGATGATGGGATCGTTGAGCGGCACGCCCGAGTCGCCGTCCGCCGGCGCCGACTCCGCGAACGTGGGCGCCACCGTGTCCGTGCCCGAGCCCGTGGTGTACGTCTGCACCACGTCGGCCCCGCCGAGCAGCTTGTTGCCCGCGAGGTCGGTCACGTCCTTCTTGACGGTGAGCGTGATGGTCGCGCCCGCGTTCAGCGCCGCCGAGGGCGTGAACACCGCGACGTTCCCCGCCATCGAGACCGCGCCCGCCACGTTGGTCGAGCCCTGCTTGAGCTTGACGTTGGTGGTGTTGATGGTGGTCCCGTTCATCGGCTCGCTGAAGACCACGTACACGCTGGCGTTGGTGGGAACGCCGATGGCGCCCGCGAGCGGCAGCGTGTTCACGATCGAGGGCGGCGTGGTGTCCGGCGTGGGGCCGGTGGTAAACGTCCACGAGGTGTCGCGGTCGAGGTGGTTGCCGAAGGTGTCGGTCACGTCCGAGGTGACGGTGACCGTGTAGGTCGTGGCCGCGAAGAGCAGGGCGAAGGGCGAGAGCGTGGCGCTGGTGCCGCTGGCCGAGACGGCCGCGTTGACGATGGTGCTGCCCGACTTGAGCGTGAAGCTCGAGGTGGTGACCGTGTTGGGGTTGATGGCCTTGCTGAACGTGGCCGTCACCGAGGTGTTGAAGGGCACGAGCGTCGCGTTGGCGGCCGGCGACTTGGTCACCACCGTCGGCGGCGTGGTGTCGATGGGGGCGCCGGTGGTGAAGGTGAAGATCACCGCGGTGGGCAGCGCCAGGCCGGTCGCGTCCTTGATGCCGGTCGAGAGCGTGACGGTGAACTGGCTGTTGGCGCCCAGGATGCTCGCGGGCGTGAAGGTGGCGCTGTTCGCGTCGGCCTCCACGTCGCCCGAGACCGCGCCGCCCGGGCCGCTGAGCGTGAACGTCGCCTGCGTGATGGTCGACGGATCCATCGCGCGCGCGAAGTTGACCGTGACCTTGGTGGTGGTGGCGACGTTGGTGGCGCGATCGGGAGGCACCGTGCTGGCCACCCGCGGCGTCGTGTCGGGATTGGTCGTCGAGCCGCAAGCGGAGAGCAGCGCGAGAGCGAGCGCTGCGACGAGTCGAGCCGGCTGATGACGCACGTGGAGCCTCCTGCCCGCGCGCAGACGTGGGCATCCGACGATGGTCCGCCGCGCCTCGACCTGAGGTCAAGGCGCAGCGGGTCGGTCATTTGTCGCTGCTGCTGGAACGCGAGCTAGAACGCGGTGACGCCGGTGTTGGGCAGGCCCGGCTTGACGGTGGTGCTGAAGCGCCAGTCGAGCGAGGGCTTGCCCGTGGTGCCGACGCGGACCAGCGAGCCGGAGACCGCGAACTGGTCCGTGACCCAGCCGGCGAGGGGCTTGGTGCCCGGAGGCGGCCAGGAGAACAGGTTGTTGCCCGAGGGGTTGATGAGGGCGCTGGTGGCGTTCACGAGGCCGCCGCCATAGGTCGCGCCGTCGACGATGCCGGTCGACTTGACGATGAAGATGCCGCCCGGCGCGTCGTGGATGTTGCCGTCGCTCGCGTTGGTCGGCGTGATGTTGGGGATGTTGATCGTCTGCGTGCCGCTCGGGAGCGCGGGCGAGAACGTGAGGCCCGCGTCCTGCACGATGAGGTAGCCGCCGGCCGGGATCGAGTGGCCCGCGAGCGAGCCCAGGTCGACGACGTTGTACTGGCTCTTGCCCGTGTTGGTGCTGCTGCTCGCGCTCGAGCCGTCGAAGTTGTCGTAGAGCGCGCCCACGAACACGACCTTGTAGCCGGTGGTGTCGATGGCGTTCGCCGTGGGGTTGAAGATCTCGACGTACTCCTTGCCCGTCACGCTGCCCGTGCTGGTGCTCGCGTCGGCCGAGCCCGAGTCGATCTCCATCTTGGTGAGGATGAGGTCGGTGGGCGTGATCGCGGCGGGCTGCGCCACCAGGTTGATGAGCGACTGGTAGATGCGCGCCGTCTGGACGGTGCCGTTCACGGTGGGCGTGAAGGTGATCGTGCACAGGCCCGGCGTCGAGCCGGGGATGAAGGCGTAGTTCTGCTTGTTGGTGGCGCCCGCCGCGAACGTGGCCGTGGTCACGTTGCTCGTGGACGAGGTGGACAGCGAGCCGCAGCCGGCCGGCGAGAACGCGATGGCGATGCTGTTGGTCTGGCCCGTCGGCGCCTTGTCGAGGAAGCCGATGGTCATGAACAGCGGCAGCGGCGCGGTGGTGGTGCCGGCCGTGTACGTCAGCGGGTGGTCGAGCGCGATGGGCAGCGGCGGCACGTGCGCGGTCGGGTTGGTGCCCGTCACGCGGCCGCTGAAGAGGAGGTTCGTGCCCTGGGGATCGCTGCCCTGCACGTAGGCGGTCACGTTCGCCGTGTCGGTGGCGCCCGAGGAGCCCGTGTTCTTGCAGTCGTTCATCGTGGTCGTCGCGGTGGTGGTGCCGGCGGCCACGGTGACCGTGCTCGGCATGTAGGCGGCGGCCTTGAAGGCGGTGTTGAACTGGATCGACGAGAGGAGCTGGACGTCCAGGCCGTTGCCGGTGGCGGGCTTGTCGAGGGTGATGATGACGGGCACCGCCGAGCACTCCGCGTAGGGGCCGCTCGAGGCCGCGACCACGCTCGTCACCTTCGGGAGCGTGGCCGAGAGCGCGATGCTTCCCGTCTGCGTCGAGCCGTTGGCGCTGGCCGTCACGGTCACCGGGCCGGTGGTGCCGAGGTGCACCGTGAAGGCCTTGCTGGTGGTGCCCGAGGCGACGGTGATGGTGCTGGTGGTCGCGCTCCCGATGGTGGCGCCGTTGTCGACGCTGACGTCCACCAGCGCGTCGGCCGGGGGCGCGGACACGAGGTTCACGGTGACGCTGACGTCGCTGCCCTGGTTCTGATCGCCCGAGGGCGTGGTCACGCTGGCCACCGAGACGGTGAACACGGTGACGGTGGCGGTCTTGTCGACGCCGTAGTTGCCGGTGATGGTGGCCGTGCCCGCCGAGACGCCGTTGACCGTGAACGACGCGGTGTCGCTGCCCGCCGCGCCGCCGGCCACCGTGACCGAGCCCGGCACCGTGACCGAGGCCGAGTCGCTCACCAGCGTGACCTGCGCGTCGGCCGGGGGCTGCGCCGTCAGGTGGGCCGCGAGCTGCGTGGTCTGGCCGGCCTGGATGGTGCTCGAGGCCGGCGTGATCGACGCGAGCTGGATGGGCGCGTCAGAGATGGTGAGCGGCAGATCGATGCCCGCGCCGCTGCCGAGGGTCGCGTTGAGCGTCACGTTGCCGGCCGTCGAGGGCGCGGTGTACGTGAGCGTGCCCGTCTTGCCGCCGGAGATGACGACGCTGTTGGCCGAGAGCGTGCCCGTGCCGGCCTTGATGCTGACCGCGACCGTCGAGGAGCTGGCCGGTTGCACGTTGAGCGTGATCGTCAGCGTCACCGTGCCGTCCACCGCGACCGTGTTCGACGACGAGGTGAAGCCCGCGAGCGAGACCACCGTGCAGGTGCCCGCGTTGCACACGCCGCCGTTGCAGTCGTTGTTGTCGACGCAGCCCACGCACTGGTTGCTCGAGTTGCACGCCGGCGTCGAGCCCGAGCACGCCGGGTTCAGGTGCGAGCCGTTGGCGTTCGCGGAGGGCGCGCAGGCCACGCAGGCCTTGTTCACACACGCCGGCTTGCCCGAGGTGGTGCAGACCGGGTTCGTGCCGTTCACGTTCTGCGCATCGACGCAGGTCACGCAGGACTTGGTGGCCGTGTCGCACGCCGGCGTGGGCGCCGCGCAGCTCGCGTTCGAGGTGCAGCCGAAGCAGGCGCCGTCCTGGCAGACCGGCTTGCTCGAGTCCTTGCAGTCCGCGCTCACGTTGCACTCGGCGCAGTAATCGAGGCCGCCCGACAGGCGGCACTTCGGCTTGCTCGCGTCCTTGCAGTCGGCGTCGCTGGCGCAGATGGGCTCGCAGCGCCCGGTCGAGGTGCAGGTCTCGTTCGACGCGCACTGGGCCGAGGACGCGCACGGCTTGCACGAGTGGGACGCGGTGTCGCAGTGCGGCCGCGAGGGGTCGGTGCAGTCCGCCGAGGTCGAGCAGCCCACGACCGCCTGGCAGCAGCCGCTCGCGCACTCCGACGACGCGGGGCACTGATCGTTGGTCACGCAGCTCGTCACCGTGCTCGGGCACTGGCCGGGCGCGAGGCACTGCCCCTGGGTGCAGACGAGGCCTGCCGTGCAGTTGGCGCTCGAGGTGCACGACCCGGGCGTGTTGGTGGTCGAGCCTCCGCAGGCGACGAGCAGTGCAGAGAGACAGAGCGCGAACGCGGAAACGCGCGGCAGGGTCGGCATCGTCGAATCCTCCAATGAGTGCGAAGCGGCGCGCTTGTTCCACGGAGGGGAGGCGAAGTCAATCCACCGCGTGCAGGCGCGCGTGGATGCTACGTGTACGACACATGGCGCGGTGCGGCGCGCCGTCCCGATCTTCCAGCGGCCGGGACCTCAGAGCGGTTCGCGCTTGCCTCGCGCACCCCTGCCGGGTACAACGCGCCCTCGCTGCATGCGGGCGGTTAGCTCAGCTGGATAGAGCGTCGGTCTCCGAAGCCGAAGGCCACTGGTTCGAATCCAGTACCGCCCGCCATTTTCATCCCACAAGCTCACCGGGTCCGCGCCGCCGCACCGCGCGCGCCCTTCGTCCTCCCCCGCCTGACGCCTGCCGTCCGTCCCTCCACGAGGCCGCACATCATCGCCATCACCAGGGGCACGAGCTGCCCGCTGCCGCTGCGCCCCAGCTTGTAGAGGAGGGGGCCGTCGAGCAGGAGGCCGGCGAGGCCGTGCACCACCGACCAGCAGAGGGCCGTCAGCACCGGCTCTTCTTCAGGGACGCCGTGGCCCGCCTCCAGCACCTCGCGCACGGTGGCCTGCAGCTCCTGGAAGGCGCTGTCGGCGAAGGCGGCGGTGTCGGGGAAGTCGTCGAGCTTCACCATCTCGGGCCGGAACATCAGCTTGAAGTGCGCGGGCCGCGAGAGCGCCAGGTCGACGTAGGCGTTGCCGCAGGCCTCCAGGCGCGCCAGGGGAGTGGGGCGGGACCTGCGGGCCTCGCGCAGCTTCTCGGCCAGGAGCGCGAAGCCCTGGTTGGCCAGCGCGGCGAGGATGGCCTCGCGGTCGGGGAAGTAGTGGTAGGGCGCCTGGTGGCTCAGGCCGGCCCGGCGCGAGACCTCGCGGAACGAGAGGGCCTCGAGGCCCTCGGTGCGGATGAGCTCCTCGGCGGCCTCGAGGACGAGCTGGCGGGTCGCTTGGGCGGCGGAGCCCCGGGAGAGGGGGGCGAGGGCGTTGGACTTGGATTTCACGGCCACAGCTTGCACGAGACTGCGCCTGGACGCACGGCTTGACAGTGTCACCTTCCGCTGATTAGACAGTGTCACATGACATTGTCCACCTGGATGCGAAGCCGCTCGGAAGGCCGGGGCGCACGAGGCGCCGTCGTCCTGTTGGCGCTCGGGGTCTTGAGCGCCGCCTGTACCCGCGCGGAGGGGGCGAGCGTCCCGGCCGGCCCCGAGGTCAGCCTGGTGCGCCTGGAGCCCGTCGACCGCGCGCCCGTGGAGCGGCCCATCCGCGCGAGCGGCCTGTGCCGGCTCAAGAGCGAGTTCGAGCTGTCCTTCAAGGTCCCCGGCGTGGTGCAGCAGATCGGCGTCGAGGAGGGCCAGCGGGTGCGCCGCGGACAGGTGCTGGCGCGGCTCGACGACACCGAGCTCGGCGCGGGGCTCCGCCAGGCGCAGGCCGCGCGGGAGAAGGCGCTCCGCGATCTGGCGCGGGCGGAGCAGCTCCAAGGCGCGGGGACCCTGCCCATCGCCGACCTGCAGAACGCGCGCACGGGCGCAGCGGTCGCCGAGGAGACGGAGCGGAGCGCGGCCTTCAACGCAGGCCTCGCCGCGCTGGTGGCGCCCGACGACGGGGTGGTGTCCTGGCGGCGGCTGGAGCCGGGCGAGATCGTGGCCGCGGGCCACCCCGTGCTGCGCGTGCTGGGCCGCGCGAAGGGCGCCGTGGTGCGCGTGGCGCTGCTCGACAAGGACGCGCT
>JAFEBC010000787.1 GCA_018266095.1 Deltaproteobacteria bacterium | reverse complement strand
GGTTCGGGTCCTTCTTGCTGTAGACGACGAGCTTCTGCGCGGCTTGCGGACCCGCGGGGTCGGCCGTCTGCACCGTCAGCGACACCTGCACGGGGATGCCCGACAGGCCCTTCAGATCATCGCTCTGCAGCGCGGCTGCGATCAGCGCGGGCGGCACCTGCACGTCGAACGATTGCTCGCCGATGGGGCCCTGCTGGTGCGTGAGCAGGATGGACGGATCGGCGCAGAGTCCGTTGTCGGTCGGCGCGCACGCGGAGGCGTCGAGGGTGGCCTTCTCGCTCGAGTTCGCGCCCGGGTCGGCGAAGAGCACGCTCACGGTCACCTTGTCGACCGTGCCCGCGTCCACGTCGAACACGGCCTCGGGGGGCTCGGCCTTCACGTCGAGCACGCGCAGGTCGCGCACGATCTCGGCCGATTCGAAGTCGGGCGTGCACGCGGTCGCGAGCGCGCCGAGCGTCAGGAACAGCGCGGCGCGAACGGATTTCTGGCGCATCGTCACCACCTCCCCATGAGGCCGAACGTGGGCAGGATCGGGATCCCGCTGATCGAGCCCTTGTCGCGGAACCGATAGTCGTAGACGTAGAACTCGGGGTTGTTGCGGTTGGTCACGTTCTGCACGTCGAGGTAGAGCGTGAGCCGCCACACGTCGAAGGTCCACGTGTACTGCGCGCGCGCGTCGAGCTGCGAGAAGAGCGTCTCGCGGTCGTCGCCGAAGTTGCCGCGCTCCACGTTGTAGGTGCCGGTGTCGGCGTCGAACACGCTGCCGATGACGGGCGCGGTGGGGTTGCCGCTGGTGAAGCGGTAGCGCGTGGACAGCTCCCAGCCGACGCTGGGCCGCCAGCCGATGACGACGGTGAGGATGTGCGGCTGGTCGTAGGTGAAGAGGCGCCACTGCTCGCCGGGTTTGCGCAGGATCTCGCTGCGCGAGATCGTGTACGCGATCCAGCCGTAGAGCGTGCTCGTGATCTCGCGGCGCAGGAGGAACTCGGCGCCGTACGCGCGGCCGATGCCGGTGTTGAGGAGGCGCGGGTTGTAGATGGTGCCGTCGGGCTGCGCGATGGCCGACGCGCTCTGCACCAGATTCGACTTGCGGTTGTAGAAGAGCTCGACGCCCGCGCTCCACACGTCCGAGAACTTCTTGTCGTAGCCGAGCCCGAACTGCACGGTGCGCTCGAGGTCGAGCGCGGGGTTGCCGAGCTGCTGGTCGATCTGCAGCGCGGTGGGCGGCTGGTGATAGAGGCCCACGTAGGCCTTGAGCGCGTCCTGCGGCGTGAGCTCGTAGCGGCCCCAGATGCGCGGATCGAACGAGGGCCGCGTGTTCTCGCGCCAGTGGATCTGATCCATGCGCAGGCCGGGCGTGAGCTGCAGCGCGCCCAGGTGCAGCTCGGCCTCGACGTACTCGCCGAATTGGTTGAAGGGCTGCACGCGCTCGAGGTGCGTGGACACGGGCACGTTCGCGCCCACCGTCTCGATCGCGGCGGGCGTGAGGATGTCCGCGCTCACCTTGAAGCGGTCGTAGAGCGTGTCCACGCCCGCGCGCAGCATGAGCGACTTCGAGTACTCCCAGCGCAGCTCCGAGCGCAGGCCGAGCGCGATGTCGCTCAGTTGCCCGCTCTGCGAGCCCCCGTTCGCGCCCACGCCCGTGCCGCTCGAGTCGAAGCTCGTCAGCGCGGTGCCGACCGCGGGCGTGATGGTGAACGAGAGGTCGGGCCCGAAGCTGTGCTTCCACGTGCCGTGCGCGCGGTGGAAGGCGATGTGCGAGTCGACCGAGATGTCCTGCGGCTGCTTGGGCCCGCTCTGCACCAGCGCCAGCTTGTCGTCGCTGCCGAAGAAGATGAGGTTCAGCGAATCGCCGTTCGCGAGCTTGTGGTCGACGCGCGCCTGGTAGTCCCAGTACACGGGCGTGACGGTGGTGACGCCCGTCTTGGGATCGTTGGGCAGGAAGAGCGGCAAGAAGAAGTCGATGTAGCTGCGCCGCGCCGCGATGGCCACGCGCCAGTCGTCGCTGATGGGGAACTCGACGAAGCCGACCGATTGGATGAGGTCGATCGACGCCTCGCCGTGGAAGCCCTTGCCCTCGCCGGGCCGCGTGCCGACGTCGATGGCGCCCGTGAGATTGCGGCCGTAGTACGCGCTGGTGCCGCCCGGATAGAAGTCGATGCGGTCGATCATCTGCTCGTTGATGACCGAGGGGCCGCCCAGGAAGTGGTACAGCAGCGGAATCTTGTCGCCGTCGAGGTAGATGCCGGTGTCGGCGGCCGGCGAGCCGCGCACGAGCAGCGCACCCGAGAGGAACGGCGCGCGCGCGAGGCCCGGCAGGTTTTGGATCGCGCGGATCGGGTCGTTGAGCGAGCCCGGCACGTTGCGCAGCTCCTCCTGTGACAGCGAGCGGCGCGTGGGCTGGTCGCTCGGCTTCTCGCCGGTGACCGTGGCCGACAGTTCGCCCGGCAGCGTGCGGCGCAGCGTGATGGTGAGGTCCGCGGTGCCCTTCGGCTCCAGCGTCACGCGCACCGAGGTCTCGGCGAACTCGGCCGCGCCAGCCTTCACGCGCCGCTTGCCCGGCGGGACGCCCTCGAACTTGAAGCGCCCGTCCTTGTCGCTCGTGGCCGTGAGCGTGGCGATGGGCACGGGCGCGGCCTTCTTCTTCGACTTGTCGTCCTCGGAAGTGGCCTCGTCGCCGGGCGCGAAGAGCTCGATGCTCAAGTCCGCGCCGACCACGGGGATGCGCTTGCCGGCCTCGCGCACGTAGCCCGTGATGGTCCCCAAGTCGGGATCGGGAGGCGGCGGCGGCTTGGCCTCGAGCTTCTTCTCGATGACGAAGTGGTAGACGTACCCGATGCGCACCGGCGCGGGCACGCCGTCGAACTCGGCGGGCGAGAACTTGAACGTCTTGATCGCCTCGATGGCCGCGGCGTCGAACTCGGGCCCCGCGCTCTTCTGAATGATCACCTGCGTCACGCTGCCGTCGGCGCCGATGTCGATCTGACAGCCCACGTCCGCCGTCGTCCCGGCCTCGAGCAGCGCGGGCGGGTACACGGCGGGATGAAACTCGGTCAGCACCGGCGCCTTGGTCAGCGCCTTTGCCTTCACGGGCTCGGGCGGCGGCGCTTCGCGCACACCATCGCCGAGCGCAAGGAGGAACAGGACGGCGAGGGCGGAGGTCATGCGAGGAGAAGGAGCGTCCGGCCAGTCATCCGGTCACATCGATTTCTGTCGGTGAGGTGCTGAAGCTTCACTGAGGTTTCGGGGCGATGTCGATGACTTGCGCTGGATAGCCATACGATTCCAACAACCGTTTCATTCCGGCCCTGCGTTCGTCGCCGAAGCACACCACCACGGCGCAGTCGCCGCCGCCAGCGCCGGAGGGCTTGGCCGCACATCCGTTGAGCGTGGCGAGCGCGGTGACGTGCATGAGCTCCGGCGTCATGATCTGCGCGCCCGATTCGTCGCCGAGCACGGCCATCGCCACGCCTGCGCGGCGCACGGCGGCCAGCACCGCCTCATACGCGCCGTGCTCCTGGTGCGCGGCCCGCAAGGCGTCGCGCAGGCCTTCGCAGGCGAAGGTGATCTCGTCGAGGATGCGCTTGTAGCGCGCGGGCGCTTCGGCCTCGTAGGCGCACACCTCCCCGAGCAGGTTCTGCGTCGACGCCGAGCGGCCGCTGAAGGCGATGAGCAGGCGCAGGTCCGGCGGGGCCTTGAGGCGCGTGATGGCGAGCGGCGGCTGGTCCAAGAGCGCACGCAGCGGCCGTGCGATGACGTCCTCGGCCTTTGTCCACGGGTGTTGCACGCGCAGCTCGAGCAGCCCGCCCAGCGCAGACGCCGCCACATCTCCGCCCGAGCCCTGCCCGCCCTGCTCGAGCCAATGCGCGGCGCAGGCGATGGCCAGCGTGTCCTCGGGCGTGTTCGTGCGCCCATGCGCGGCACACGCAGCGCGCACGGCCAGCACCGTGGCGGCGGCGCTCCCGCCCAGGCCCAGCTTGAGCGAGCGGCCCTCCACCGTCACCGCGAGCTCGTCCTTGAACACGAGGCGAAACCCGCGCGCCTCCCGGCCCTCCTCGCGGCACAAGAGCGTCGCCATCGAGGCCGCGCGCATGGCGAAGCGCAGCTCGTCGCGGCCGCCCGTCCAGAGGAGCAGGCCCTTCATCAGCGTGCCGTTCACGCGCGCGCCCGAGGGCTCGTGCACGAGCTCGACCTTGTCCTCGGGCAACAGCTCCCACTCGGCGTGCAGCGCGCGGTCGACGGCCGCCACCAGCGCTGGGCGGCCCTTGTCGAGGACGGCGTACTCGCCTGCGAGGAACAGCTTTCCCGGAGCGGACAGCGCGTTCATGCGCGGGAATCTACTCCGGATCCGGCTCGACCACGTGGGCGGCGCCCGCCGGGGCGCACGAGAGGATGGCTTGCACGCCCGGCACCACGCGCAGCGCATCCGCGACCGCGATGGCGTCGTCGGGAGTGCAGAGCGCCACCACGTGCGGACCGGCGTCGATGGTGGCCCACGCGCGCACGCGGCCCTCTCGCAGGCGCGCGAGCTGCTTCAGGCACCCGATGGTGGCGGGCTGCCAATAGAGCAAGGGCGGCGCCGCGGCGAGCGCATCGGCGTGCATGCGCAGGGCGTTGCGTTCGGCGAGCGCACCAAGCGCGTCGAGATCGCGCGCGGCCAGGTGCTTCAGCGCTTCGGGCAGATCCCGCTCGCACTGCGCGATCCACGCGGCGTGGTACGGCGAGGTCTCCTTCGAGAGCTTCATTCCGTCGCGCGAGCCCACCTCCTTGGGCCCCGCGGCGCAGAGCGCGACCACCATGCGCACGTCCCAGTGCGAGGGCGGAAAGACCTGCTCGGCCGTCTCGTCGCGCCACACCGACCAGCCGCCCGGGACGCTGCGCGCGGCCGATCCGCTGCCCAAGCGCGCGAGCGCAGACAGCTCAGCCGTGGACTTCTTCAGGCCCGCCGCTGCACACGCTGCGACCGCGAGCGCTGCGAATCCCGACGCGCTCGAGGCGAGCCCCGCGGCCGTGGGGAATTCATTGTGCGATTCGATGGCGGCCTTCTCGTGGATCCCGGCCGCATCGAGGAGCGACCGCGCGCGAGAGACCTCCTTCGCCGAGGCGGGCTTGCCATCCAGCAGCAGCGAATCCTCGGGCGCGCCCAGCTCGACCGTGGTGCGCGTGCGCAGCTTGTCGAGCGCGAGGCTCAACGACGACGCCTCGGGCAGGAGCAGCGCCTCATCGCGCTTCCCCCAGTACTTGGTGAGCGCGATGTTGGCGTGCGCGATGGCCGTGGCGCGCCGCCGGCCCGGTGTCCGCGTCGAGGCCTTGCGCGGAGCAGCTTCGGACGCGCGCTCACTCGCGCCCTTCTGGCCACCCGGCTCCCCGCCCAGCGTGACCGCGAACGCGCTCGCGCCCAACGACTGCAGCCGCTGCGCGATCTGCGCCGCGTGCTCGCCATCGCGCGCCAGGCCGATCGCCGCGCCGCCGCCGCCCGCGCCCGTGAGCTTCGCGCCCAAGGCCCCCGCGGCCCGCAGCGAGGCCACGCACTGATCCAGCTCCGGACACGACACGCCGAGCGCGCCCAGCAGGCCGTGCGCCGCATCGAAGCGCACACCGAGCTCGACCAGGTCACCCTTCTCCAGCGCGAGCTTCCCGCCCGTGGCCAGGTCGCCGAGTTGGCGGATCAGCGGATCGTACAGGTGCGGACGCTCGGCGCGGCGCTCCCGCAGCGGCAGCACCGTCGAGCGCGTGCCCCGCTGGCGGCCCGTCTGCGCCACCACCAGGCCGAACGGACCCGACGCGAACACGGGCTCGATCACCGGCTCGCCCGCGCTGGACTTGGTCGGCGCGAGATCGCCGCGCTGGAACAAGAGGATGCCCCCGCGCGCGCAGATGGCCGGATCGACGCCGGACGCCGCGCCGTGGAACACGCGCTCCAGCGCCAACGCCAGCTCGGCCGCGCGCTGCGGAGGGCACTCCTGATTGGTCGCGGCACACACCGCGCGGGCCAGCGCCACGCCGAGCGCCGCGGAGGAACCGAGGCCGCCACCGAGCGGGATCTCCGACGAGATGCGCACGCGATACCGCGCGTGGGGCGCGCCCGCGGCCGCGCAGAGCCCCTCGAAGGCCTGCGTGAGCTCGGGCGGCGGCACGGTGCCGCCCTCGATGTCGATGAGCGGACCGCCCTCATCGGGCCACAGCTTCACCTGCAGCCGGCGGGGCAGCGCGGCGGCCAACGCGGGCTCGCCGTAGACCACCGCGTGCTCGCCGAGGAGCAGCACCTTGCCGGGCGCCGACGCCAGGAACGGGCCGCTCACTGCGCGCCTCCCAGCGTGCGCAGCCACGACTGCAGCGGCTCGAGCAGGACCAGCGGCACCTCGCGCAGGCCCCGCGGCGTGCGCGCGCCCGTCAGCAGACAGATGGAGCGCAGGGAGTCGATGAGCTGGGTGAGCGCGGCCCGGGCGCCGTCGATCCCGCCCGTGTCGTGCGCGCGGAACAGAGGCAGCGCGAGGCCCGCCACGTCGGCCCCCAGCGCCAGCGCCTTGGCCACATCGAGGCCCGTGCGCACTCCACCTGAGGCCAACAACTGCGTCGAATCGCCCACCGCCGCGCGCACGGAGCGCACCGCCGCCGCCGTGGGGATACCCCAACTCGACAACAGCTCGCCCAGCACGCGCGCGTGGTCATCGCCTGCGCGGAGCTGCTCCACCCGCGTCCACGACGTCCCACCCGCGCCCGACACGTCGATCGCCTTCACGCCCCGCGCCGTCAGTTCGCGCGCCACCGCCGGCGACACGCCGCACCCGGTCTCCTTCACGAGCAGCCGCTCGCTCAAGCCCCCCGCGAGCGCGCCGATGGCGTCCAGGCACCCGCGAAAATCGCGGTCGCCCTCCGTCTGCACCAGCTCCTGCGCCGGGTTCAGGTGGATGCAGATCCCGTCCGCCCCCAGCTTGCCGATGAGCTCCTGCGCGGCCTCGGGCGTCTGCACGAGCTGCTGCGCGCCCAGGTTGGCCATCAGGAGCGGCGGCCTGTGCGGCCGCACATCGAACGTCGACATCCGCGCCGGGTCCCCGAGCACGATGCGCATCGAGCCCACGCCGAAGGCCACGCCTTGCTCCTCGCACACCTGCGCGAGATCCCGGTTGATGCGCGCCGCCCGCTCCGTCCCGCCGGTCATGCCCACGATCATCAGGGGCGCCCTCAGCGTGGCCCCGCAGAAGCGCGTGGTGAGATCGATGTCCGACAGCGCCAGCTCCGGCAGCGCCTTGTGCACGAGCCGCACGCAGCCGAACAGCGCGTCGCTGTCGTCCGGCTCCACCTCCGGCTGCCTGGCGAGATCGAGGTGCTGGCTCTTCCGCTGCTCCAGATCGTCGTGCATGGCCGCTTGGCTAGCACACAACCGGCGGCCTCGCCCGGCACGCGGCCTGCACAGGGCCCGCCGCGAGCGCGTGTTCGAGGGCGAAGTGAGACCAAGGGTGGTCTCGAAACGAGACCAGGTGGTCTCGAAACGCTCCACGGGTGGTCTCGAAACGCGACACGGGAGGGTGCGATGGCGGTCTTTCGCGACGAGACGGGGCGACGTGAGGTGTGGCTCAAGGTG
>JAFEBC010000786.1 GCA_018266095.1 Deltaproteobacteria bacterium | reverse complement strand
GGGGGCTTGGTCGGCGCCTCGATCGACTCCAGATCCTTCCCGTGCTCAGGCAGGTACGGCCCCGCGGGCAGCCCTGGCCCCGGCCAGGCGAACGCCTCCCGGTTGGCCCTGCGCGCGAGCGGCATGTAGTTGGGCGCGGCCTTGGTCACGGCGGCGTCGACGGCCGCGGTGAGGAGCGCCACGAGCGGACTGTCCTGGTTCTGCGTCTGCTGCGGCTCGTAGACCATGGTGCGGTGGTCGCGCCAGAGCTCCTCGCCGGTGGTGCCGCTCTTGAGCACGTAGTCGAACTCGACCGTGACCTGCGTGGACAGCACCAGGTACTTCGCGTCCCAGCGCTCGATGGACACGTAGAGCACCGCGTCGGCGCCGAAGAGGCCCGCGAGCCGCGTGGGATCCGCACCGTGCACGAGGTTCGCGTCGGCGAGGCCGTCGTCCTCCAGCACGCGCTTCACGAGGTTCACCGGGAAGACGTAGTAGCCGCGCTCGGCCACCGGCACCGGCAGCGTCGAGAGGAAGTAGTCGGGCGCGTCCAGGTCGAGCGACTTGTTGACGACGGGCACGATGAGGATCGAGCGCGGCTGCGCGGCCAGGAGGCGCGCGTAGTCCTTGGTGGCGGGCGGCACGCAGGCGGCCAGGAGCAGCGGGGCCAGCAAGAGCATCAGCGGGGCCCGCGAGCGCGTCAGCGCGGCCAGGAGCCCGAGGACCGTTCGCGGGCGCGCGTTCACAGCGACCCACCCTTTGCGTCCCCGGACTTGCGGCGCGCGTTGCGGATCATCTTCTCCATGAACAGCCTCGACTCCGGCCACTGCGCGCTCTCCTGCTTGAAGTAGAGCACCGCCTCGTCAGGCTTGCCCTGCTCGAGGAGCGCATAGCCGTACTCGGCGCAGAGCCCCGGCGGCATGAGCGCGCCCTGCTGCTGGGCCGCGAGCACCACCGCCTTCAGCCGCTCCACGTAGGCCGCGTGGTCCTGCGGCGCCTTGTAGTGCGCGTAGAGCACGCTGTCGTAGCCGCCCCAGGTGTAGTGCGTCGTCTCGCAAGCGCACAGACAGAGCGCTGCGAGCAGCACGAGGCTGCGGCCGATGCGCTGCCGATGCCGTGGCGCGCGCACGCTTCAGTGCACCTGGATGGTCTTGGTCTCGCTCTCGACGAAGACCTTCTGCGAGTAGAGGATGCGCCCGCTGGCGTCGGCGATGTCGATCTGGTGCGTCCCCGGCTCGACCATCAGCACGTGCGGCGGCTCGTACGCGAGGGCCGGGCCCGAGCTCCTCCCGTCGACCAGGAGCACCGCACCCGGCGGCGCGCCCACGATGCTCAGCGAGGGCCGCGAATCCGGCGTGCGCACCACCGTGGACGGCATGGCGCAGCCCGACAGCGGCGCGGACAGGGGAACAGCCAGGAGCGCGAGGAGGCGCAGCGGAAGGGTCATGGGCGTCTTCACTTGGCGGCCTCCGTCACGAACAGCTTCTTCAAGTTGGCCTTGTCGACCTGTCCCGAGGTGACCTGGCACACGGCGCCCTCGTTCGTCTCGTTGTCGCCGAAGAGGCTCGCGACCTGCAGCGTCGCCACCTGCTTGCCGGGGAGCGTGATGACGAACCCGGTCTGCGCGCTCTTCACCTCGTCGCCCGCGGCCATGACCACCAGCGCGTCGCCCACCTTGAGGCCCTGCGTCTTCCCGCCGCTCACGAACACCGACCCCTCTTGCACATCGAGGATGCTGGTGCGCCACGGCCGGTCCGCGAGCTGAGACACGAGGCGATCGATGACGTCCGAGATGGCCGCGCCGATCGCGCGATCGTTCAGCGTCTGGTCATAGGCGGCCTTGCTGCCGAAGCCCGCGATCTCGCCCGACTCGATGCTCGCCTCGCCCGCGCCGTTGGCCGAGAAGTACGCGTGGCCGGTCTTCACGTCGACGAGCCGCACGTCGACCTTCGCGCGCGCCGTCTGCACCGTGGTGCTGCTCAAGAAGCCGGTCTTGCCCGCCTCCGAGCGCCCGAACTCCGTGACCGAGCCGCTGATCACGGTGTCCGCGCCGACGAGGTTGGCCTCGCCGGTGAGCTCCTGCTCCTTCTTGAGCTTGGCCAGGTCGGGCCGCTCGAGCACGATGAAGTTGCCCGACTTGATGAGCCGCGAGGCGAGCATGTCCGAGGCCTGCTTGCCGATGCGATCGAGGTCCTGATCGCTGAGCAGCGAGCGCCCGTAGTTGGTCTCGTTGGTGAACCGCGCGATGGCGAGCTTGGTCTTGTAGCGCTTGGCCGTGGGAGCGGCCGCGGCCTGCTGCGCCGAGACCTGCACGCTCTTGGACACCGGCGACTCGACCGCGACCGGCCGCTCGGAGGTGGTGGCGCAGGCGCAGAGCGTGAGCGCCAGGAGCGCCGCGATGGGGAGCTTGGACATGGGGACCTCTTCCTCGATGGAGCCGCCGTGGTACCTCGGGCCTTGTCCTTATAGAACACCGCGCAGACCGCGGCGATCTCGCCAGATGCGGCCTGGCGCGAGCCCCGCTAGACTAGGGATCGATGCCCTCGTTGCCCGCGCCCATCCACGACAAGCTCTCGCAGCTCTATCTCGACGAGATCGGCCGCGCCCGCGCGCGCGTGGACGAGCTGCGCGAGAAGTACCCGAGCGCCGACACGCCGGAGATGTGCCGCCGGCTCATCGACTCCAAGAAGGCCTGGGCCTCCGCGGGCGGCGCGCTCTCGGGGCTGTTCGGCTGGATCACGCTCCCCGCCGATCTCGCCTTCGTGGCCGTGCTGCAGCTCTCGCTCATCATGGAGGTCGCGCTGCTGCACAAGGTGAACTTGAAGTCCGACCGCGCGCGCGAAGAGGTGCTGGAGGTGCTGGGCTACTCGAACGGCGCCGATTCGCTCAACCTCGCCAGCCGCTCGGCGCCCAAGATCCTGGCGCGCTTCGCCACGCGGTTCTTCACCAAGCGCGGGCTCGTGGGCGTCACCCGCGCCGTGCCGGTCATCTCCGCGCCCATCTCGGCCGCGCTCAACAACCGCGACATCCAGCGCGCCGGCGAGGCCGCGCTGCGCTACTACGGCACCATGCGCCAGCTCCCCAAGCGCAAGTTCAACGAGGCCTCGTAGCTTACTTCAGCGTGTCGCGCAGGAACGTGATGGTCTTGCCCCACGCGTCCTTGGCCGCCTCCGGGTTGTGCTTGCCGCCCGTCGGGTTCGCGAACGCGTGGTCGGCGTCGTAGCTCGTGCCCGAATACTTCACGCCCGCCTCCTTGAGCGCGGCCTCGAACTTCCCCACCACCTCCGGCGTGATCCAGCCGTCCTTCTTGGCCCAGATGCCCAGGACCGGCCCGCGCAGCGCCTTGAGCCTGGCCACGTCCAGGTCGGGCATGCCGTAGTAGATGATGGTCCCGTCCACGCTCTTGGCGTTGTTGAGCGAGGACAGGAGCGACTGCCGCCCGCCGAAGCACCAGCCGATGGTGGCGAGCTTCTTGTCCGGCAGCTCCTTCTTGAGCCAGGCCACGCCCGCGGCCTCCACCTGGTCGGCCCACGCCTGGTCCATGCCCTTCATCAGCGCGCCGGCCTCCTCGGGAGTCTTGCCCACCTGGCCCTTGTAGAGATCGAGCGCGAGCACGAGGTAGCCGAGCTCGCTCAGCCGATCCGACTCGTGCTTGACGCCGTCGTTCAGGCCCCACCACTCGTGGAGGACGAGGACCGCGCCCGCGGGCGCGCCAGGCGGCCGCTTCACGTACGCCTTGGCCGTCGACGTGCCCACCTTGAGGTCGATGAGCTCGCCCTTGGCGGCCGGGATCGAGCTGTCGACCGGGTGCTTCTCCTTCGAGGGGATGCTCTTGGGATCCGGCGCGGCGGCCTTGCCCCCGGCGAACGCGGGCGCGGCGCAGAGCAGCGCGGTGATGACCAATCCGATGCGAACCATGGCGGCCTCCTGGAATGAGTGCGTGTCAGTTCTTGCGCGGGCGCGCCCCAAAGCGCAAGCGGCGCGGCCCGTCAGCGCGAGGGGACGTACGCGGTCGGATCGGGGACCCCCGCGTCGACGAAGCCCTGGTGGCGGATGCGGCACGAGTCGCAGTGGCCGCAGGCGCGACCTTGCGCGTCGGGGTCGTAGCAGGAGTGCGAGAGCCCGTACGGCGCCGACAGCCGGGTGCCCTGGCGGATGATCTCGGCCTTGGTCCAGGAGATGAGCGGCGCGTGGATCGTCATGCGGGCCTTGCCGGTGACCGCCGCGGCCGTGGCGACATTGGCGAGCTTCTCGAAGGCCTCCACGAAGGCGGGCCTGCAGTCGGGATACCCCGAGTAGTCGACCGCGTTCACGCCCACGAAGATGTCCGCGGCGCCCAGCACCTCCGCGTAGCCCAGCGCCAGCGAGAGGAACACCGTGTTGCGCGCGGGCACGTACGTCACCGGGATCCAGGCCGCCTCCCCGAGCGGGCCGTCCTTGGGCACGTCGATGTCGGCCGTGAGCGCGCTGCCGCCGATGGCGCGCAGGTCGATGGTCAGCGTGCGCAGCGTGAGGCCCAGGTGCTCCGCCACGCGCCTCGCCGCGACCAGCTCGTGCTCGTGCCGCTGCCCGTAGCGCACCGCGAGCGGATGCGGGGTGAAGCCCTGCTCCTTGGCCAGCACGAGGCAGGTGGTCGAGTCGAGCCCGCCCGAGAAGAGGACGACCGCCGGCTTCATCACTTGGTCCCGTCGAGCCGGTACTGGATCGAGCAGGGGATGTTGCAGTGGCAGCCCGCGCCGCCGTCGACCGCGTCCACGATGGTGGCGGTGAAGCCGCGCATGGGCGTGAAGCCGCCCGCGTCCACATCGAAGGTGACGGCCGCGTCGGTGCCGTCCGCGGGCAGGAGCGTGCCGCTGATGGTCTCGGTGACGTCGATGTTGCACACGCACGCCGAGCCCGAGATGGTGGTCGACGAGGTGAACACGAACGTGCCGCCGTCATCGAGCGTGGAGACGCGCGGGAGGTTCGAGTTGAACTCCATGTACACGGTGGGCGTGCCGCCGTCGGGTGGGGGCAGCGAGCAGATGGTGGTGTTCACCGCCGCCGGCGTGGACGCGAGCGAGGCGTCGAGCGCGCCCCCGTCGCTGTCGGAGGTGATGCGGCAGTCGGTCGCCGCCGGCAGCGGCGTGAAGGTGGCCAGGAACGAGCCCTCGTTGCGCGTGCCGGTGGGGCACACGGGGTTGAACGAGTCCTGACAGGCGGCGATGGCGGCGGCGCCAGCGAGGACGACTGCGGCGAAGGCGGCCGGACGAGAGCGCGGGTTCATCTGCATGGGTGCGTCATTCCTCGGAGCTGGACCGGGCGCGGGCGCTCGTCGAGGCCAGCGTGACGGCGCAGTAGCTGGCCTCGCAGACCTCGGGCGTCGTGCAGTCGGCATCTGTGGAGCAGACCGGCGCGCCCACCCGGACGGTCACGGTCCCCTGCACGCGCGCGGTGCGGCCCTGGAGGTCGGTGACCTCGAGCTGCACCGCCACCACGCCCTCGGCGGTGAACGTGTACGCGAGCCGCGGCGCACCCGAATCGATGGTGTTGGCCTGCGCATCACCGATGGTGAAGCGGTAGTGCGTGAGCGTCCCGCCCGGGCTCTGCGAGAGCGCGCCGTCGAGCAGCGTGGACCCGTTGAGCTCCGCGAAGTGCGGGATCACGAGCCGCGCGATGGGCGGCTGCGTGGCCGCCGGCTCGGGCTGCACGTCGCCGCCCGCGCACGAGAGGAGCACGCCCAGGGAGAGGGACGAGAGTGTGGCTCGGAGTCGCATCGCGGGCGGACTGTAGCGCAATCTCCGTCAGTTCAAGAGCGTCTTGTCCGACGGACGCGGCGCCGCGCGCGCCAGGAGCGAGGCCACCCGCGCCGACACCTTGTCGATGCGCCTGTGCACCGAGAGCTGCTCGAGCAGCACCTGCCGCTCCCGCGGCGACTCCACGAGCGTCCCCGCGATGAGGTCCACGAGCGCCGCCGGCTCCTTGGCCGACTTCACCTGGCTCACGAGGCGCATGAGCGCAGGCCCCGGGCTCTGGCTGCACAGCGTCAGCACCATGCGCCTCAGGCCTTCAGCCGCCTCGCGCACCAGCGCCTGCTGCTCCTCACCCGGCTCACCGGAGAGCACCTGCGCGTGCACGAGGCGATACGGCTCGGTGGCCGGAAGCTCCTCGAGGATGCGCGCCCGCAAGACGCCGTTGAGCACGATGTTGAAGCGCCCGTCCGGCAGCGCCTCGACCTGATCCACGAGGCCCACGCCCAGCACCGGATGCACCTTGGGCGGCTCCTCGCCCGCTTGCGACGTGGCCGGATACAGGTGCGCGAGGCCCAGGACGCCCGACCCGTCGATGCAGTCCTTGATCATCTTGCGGTAGCGCGGCTCGAAGATGTGCAGCGCGATCTGGCTGCGCGGCAGGAGCACGGCCCCCGGCAGCGGAAAGATCGCAAAGCGCGAGAGCGCCGCCGTCACCTTATCCTCGTCGGGAGTCGCCACGGCGCGCATCATCCCTCAAAACGCAATGAAGCCCGAGTCCGTGAGGGCCCGGGCTTCACCGTCGCGACGTGACTGCCGCGATTTGACGCGAACTTACGCGAGCTTGCGGACGTTCGCAGCCGCCAGGCCCTTCTGGCCCTTGGTGACCTCGAACTCCACCTTCTGGCCCTCGGCCAGCGAACGGAACCCGTCGGCCTGGATCGCCGAGTAGTGGCAGAACACGTCCTCGCCACCGCCGTCCTGCGTGATGAAACCAAAGCCCTTCGCGTCGTTGAACCACTTCACGGTGCCAGTCGCCATCGTCGCTTCTTCTTTCTTCTTGGTGAAATTCCGGACTCGGCAATCCCGCCGCCCCGGACGTGGCAGCCCCTCAGACCCCCACGCGGCGCGCGACGTTAGAGAACCCATCGGAAAAGTCAAGGCGGTGGTCCGAAAACGCTACACCCCGGTCTCGAAACGCTACACCCCGGTCTCGAAACGCTACACGCCGGTCTCGAAACGCTACACCCCTGGTCCGAAAACGCTCCGCTCGCCGGCGCGCCCTCTGACCTCGGCCACTCTGGAGCGGCGCTTGGCCCGCCCGATGCAATCGCCCGCCGCATGGATGGACGCGAACGCATGCTGCACGAGGGGCCGTCGCTGTTGAGCGAGCAGGATCTGCTGGCGCTCGTCTTGGGCACGGGCACGCAGAAGGAGCCTGTCCCCGAGCTCTCGGCGCGCCTGCTGCGCGGGGGCCTGCACGAGCTCGCGCGTGCGCAGGCTGCCGATCTGGTCGACGCGCGGGGCATCGGCCTCGCCCAGGCCTGCCGCATCACGGCCGCCATCGAGCTGGGCCGCCGCGCCCTGCGCACGCCGCCGCCCAAGAAGGAGCGCCTCATCCGCGCGGGCGCCATCGCCTCCCGCCTCTGGTACCGGCTCGCGCACCTGGAGCACGAGGAGTTCTGGGCGCTCCTGCTCACCACGCGCCTGGAGGAATTGCGCGCCGTGCGCATCAGCACCGGCGGCCTCACGCACTGCTCGGTGCTCCCGCGCGAGGCCTTCCGCGCCGCCCTCATCGCCAACGCGCCCTGCGTGGCCTTCCTGCACAACCACCCTTCGGGCGACCCCGAGCCGAGCCCCGAGGACCAGCGCCTCGAGCTGCACCTGGAGGAGGCGGGAAGCGCGCTGGGCGTGCGCGTGATCGATCACCTCGTGCTCGCCGCCAACGGAATCCACTCGGCGCGCGAGGGCAGGCTGCCGCCGCCGTTCGAGCTGGCCTTCGAGCTCGACCTCGATCCCGACGACGACCGCCCCGGTCACGACGCCCCGCGCGATCAAGGCGCCCCGCACGACCACGCCGCCCCGCACGACCACGACCGCCCGGCACTCCCCGAATTCGCGGGCGATCCCGCAGACAACGGATGCGCAGATGACTGACCTCGCGATACACAACGAACCGATGCCGCCTCCCGTGGTCGCCACGCGCACCGCCACCCTCGACCTCGCGGCGCTGACGACGCGCGACCTCACGTCCGCGCTGGAGAGGCACTTCGGGCACGCCGCCTTCCGGCCCGGGCAGGAGGCCATCGTCCGCTCGGTGCTCTCGGCGCGGCCGACGCTCGCCATCCTGCCCACCGGCGGCGGCAAGAGCCTCTGCTACCAGCTCCCGGCGCTCCTGTTGCCGGGCACCACCATCGTCATCTCGCCGCTCGTGGCGCTGATGAAGGACCAGGTGGAGAAGCTGCGCGAGCGCGGGATCGCGGCCACCTTCATCAACAGCTCGCTCCCGGACCAGGAGCAGCGCGCGCGCCAGATGGCCGTGCGCCGCGGCGAGGTGAAGCTGCTCTACGTCGCGCCCGAGCGCTTCCGCTCGCCCTCGTTCATCTCCGCGCTCGAGGGCGTGCAGGTGCCGCTGCTCGCCGTCGACGAGGCGCACTGCATCTCGGCCTGGGGCCACGACTTCCGGCCGGACTACGCGCGGCTGGCGCAGGCCCGCAAGGATCTGCGCGCCGAGCGCGTGCTGGCGCTCACCGCCACGGCCACACCTGAGGTCCGCAAGGACATCGCCCGCGGCCTCGCGCTGGAGGAGCCGCGCGTGTTCGTCGCGGGCTTCGACCGGCCCAACCTCTTCCTCGAGATCGTGCGCACCGAGGGCGACCGCGACAAGCTCGGTCGCCTCCTCGCCCTCTGCCGGAGCGGCCAGTGCGGCGTCGTCTACGCGGGCACGCGCAAGAACGTGGAGAAGACCGTGCTCGCCCTGCGCGGACACGGCATCAACGCCGTCGGCTACCACGCCGGCCTCGCCGACGAGCAGCGCTCGCGGGTGCAGGACCAGTTCCTCCAAGGCGAGGCCAAGGTCATCGTCGCCACCAACGCCTTCGGCATGGGCGTGGACAAGCCCGACATCCGCTTCGTGGCCCACTACGACGTGCCGCGCTCGGTGGAGGCCTACTACCAGGAGGTCGGGCGCGCCGGCCGCGACGGCAAGGACTCGCTGGCGCTGCTCCTCTTCAACTTCGCCGACGTGATGATGCAGCGGCGCCTCATCGACTTGGGCCGAGTGTCCGAGGGCACCGTGCTGGCCGTGATGAAGGCCGCCCGCAGGCTCGAGCAGGGCACGTTCGAGGCGCTCGCGCGCGCCGTGGGCATGACCTCGCAGGATCTGCAGCCCGCGGTGCGCCTGCTCGAGAGCACGGGGCACTTCGCGCGCTCGTGGGGTCGCGGCTCGGAGGGCAACGACTTCGAGCTCACGCACAAGGGCCGGACCGCCGCCGCGCTGGACATCGACTTCGAGCAGCTCGCCCTGCGCGTGAGCCGCGAGCGCCAGATGCTCGACCGCATGGTGCGCTTCGCCGACACCACGAGCTGCCGCCGGCAGAACCTCTTGCGCTACTTCGGCGACGTGGACCACTCGTCGCTCTGCCGCGCCTGCGACAACTGCCAGGGCCCGCGCGCGCCGGCGCCCGAGCACGTCTCGTCCCTCGACCAGGCGCAGCGCAAGAAGACCCGCCGCGACCTCTTGGGCCGCATGGCCGACGCGCTGCTCGAGCGCGGCCAGCGCGCCCCGCCGGCCGACGACGGCCCCTACGACGAGCAGGCCTTCACCGAGCTCAAGGCCTGGCGCACGCAGAAGGCCCGCGAGCAGGGTGTCCCGCCCTATGTGGTCGCGCCCGACTCGGCCCTGCGCGGCCTCGCCCGCGAGCTGCCGGAGAGCGAGTCGACGTTCCTGTTGGTCAAGGGCGCCGGCCCGGCCCGCTGGGAGCGCTACGGCGAGGACATCCTGCGCATCACCCGCGCGGCCGCCGTGCGCAAGGAGACCGAGAAGCGCACCGGCAAGCCCGTCGTGGGCGGCACCCAGGAGCTCTCGCTGCCCGAGGCCACAGAGCCCCCGTCGCCGCGTGAGCCGCTGGCGCGTCAGGTGCCGGGCGCAGTGGCGCGTCCGCCGACCCGCGCCTCCGAGCCGCTGCCGCGGACCTTCACGCCCTCATCGCGACCGCTGTCGCCAGGCCCGTCCTCGCTGGCCCAGCCTCCCCTGCGCGCGCCGCGCCCGGAGTCAATCGACCGCGAGATGCCCTACCTGCTCGCTCGCGAGCCGCAGCCGTCGCTGGCGCACCTGAGCGAGCCCGCCTGGCTCGACTCGCCCCCTCCCGAGGCGCCGCCCTCCTGGGCCGACTCCGCCGCGCAGCCGGCCTTGCGCACGTCTGCGCTGCGCGACCTCGTCGCCCGCGAGCTCACGCTCGCGGACCCCGCCGCCCCCCTGGGCCAGGAGCCCTCAGAGGTCGCAAGCCAGCTCGCCGCGCAGCACCTCTCGGGCGCGCAGGTGGATCGCGAGGGCTTGTTCGGAGCCCAGCGCCTCGCGCAGATCCGCGAGGCTGCGCAAGGCACGCAGGGCAATCTGGTGGCCGTCCGCAAGCGCCTGCCGTTCGAGCTGTCGCTCGCGGAGATCCGGCTGGCGCTGCTGTAGCCGCGCTCGCAGGCCTTGGGAACGGCCTAGAACGGGATGTCGTCGTCCCCGCCCTTGCCGCCGCCGCCACCGCCACCGCCGCTCGGCCCCTCGTCGAATCCAGGAGGAGGAGGGCCGAAGTCGTCGCCGCCGCCCTTGCCGCCGCGCGCGCCGCCGCC
>JAFEBC010000785.1 GCA_018266095.1 Deltaproteobacteria bacterium | reverse complement strand
GCCGCAGGATCGCCGTCTGCGCAGCCGCACGCGAGGTACAGATCCGCGCCGTGCAAGGCCTCCAGCGCCGCCCCGCGATCAGCCCCGCCAGGGACCTTGTCTTCGAGGAAGGCCGCGAAGCGCTCGGCCGGGATCACGACCTCGGGCCACGCCGCCGCGCCAAGAGAGTGAGCGCGCTGGAACGCAGGGAGGCTGTGCAGGGGCGTGCGCGGGGCCATTCACCTGCAGCCTAGCGCACGGACGCCCTCGCCTTCATGAGACATCGTGCGCGGTCCGCGCCACCCGCGCTGCGCTCAGGATCGTCGAGGCGGTCGAGCCCGCAGCCGCCTGCTTGCGCCCGTGCACCGTCGCCACGCCCGCCAGCACGAGCAGCCCGCCCGCGAGCGCCGCCGCCGAAGGCACCTCGCCCAGCATCAGGTTCGACAAGAGCATGCTGAACGCCGGCACGAGGTACAGCGCGCTCCCAGCCACCGCCGTCGACGCGCGCGAGAGCACATGCGACCAGCCAAGGTACCCGAGCGTCCCCGGCACGATGGCGAGATAGACCACCGCCCAGGTCGCCTGTGGGGGCGCGGTCTGCACTGTCGCGGGCAGACCTGGAGCCGCCGGCAGCAGCGCGAGCGTCCCGCCCAGCACCGCCACGATGGTGAACCGCACCGCGCCATACCTCGACGCCAGCGGCTTCTGCGCGATGTTGTACGCCGCGCCCGCGAACGCCGCCCCCAGCACCGCCAGCGCGTGCGGCCCCGAGGTCAGCCCCACGCCGCGCCCGCTCGCGATCAGCACCACGCCGCTGAAGCTCACCGCGATGCCCACCAGCGCCCGCGCCGTCGGCCGCTCGCGCCCGATGAACGCCGCGATCAGCACCATCCACACCGGCGCCGACGAGATGAGCAGGCTCGCCGACCCCGCCGGCACCTGCCGCTGCCCGTACCCGAGCAGCACCGCGTAGACCGAGATGCCCAGCACGCCGAGCAGCCCCATGCGCAGCACGTCGCGCCACGGCGGGACCTCGAGCCGCATCAGCGCGCCATAGGAGAGCAGCACCGCGCTCGCCAGCGCGAAGCGGAAGAGCGCCAACTGCGCCGGCGTGTAGGCCGCCAGCGCGAGCCGGATCGCCGGGAAGGCAGAGGCCCAGGCGAGCACCGTGAAGCCGAGGATGAGCGCGGTTTTGCGAGTCATGCCCCTTCAGATACCGATGCGGAATTGCCGTCGCGCAGCGAATGGGCATAGTGTCCATGCGAAACTGCATGACGTCCCGGGACCCGCGAGGAGGCCCTCGATGCTGGAGTGGAGCGACCTGCGCATCGTCCTGGCCGTGCAGCGCGCGGGCACCCTGAGCGCAGCCGCGCGGGCCCTGGGCGTGAACCAGTCGACGGTCACGCGCCGCCTCGCCGCCCTGCAAGACGACCTGGGGGCCCGCATCCTCGAACGCCGCGGCGCGAGCTACCTCCTGACACCGCTGGGCGAGCGCATGTGGCCGCAGCTCACCGAGCTCGAAGACCGCGCCCTGGCCGTCGAGCGCGCTGCCCTGGGCCTCGACACGCGGCCCGCCGGCACCGTGCGCATCACCACCGTGGACGCGCTCGCCGTGCGCTTCCTCGCGCCCCTCATCCCGCACCTGCGCGCGCGCCTGCCCGAGATCACGCTGGAGATCGATTCGAGCCCGCGCGCCCTGGACCTGGGCCGCCGCGAGGCCGATCTCGCGCTGCGCCTGGGCCGCCCGCGGCAGGACGCGCTCGTCGCCCGCAAGGTGGGCCGCATGGGCTTCCGGCTGTACGCCTCGCGCGGCTATCTGGAGCGCAAGGGCCACCCCAAGCCCGGCCGCATGGAGGGCCACGAGCTCATCGACGACGACCCCGAGAGCACCTCGCCGGAGGTGCGCTGGGCCCGGGCGCTGACGGCGGGCGCGCGGCCGGCGGTGCGCATGCAGACCTGGCAGGGGCGCCTGATGGCGGCCGAGGCGGGCGCGGGGATCGCGCTGTTGCCCTGCGTGCTCGGGGACGCCTCGCAGGGCCTCTTGCGCTTGGGGAAGCCGGCGGACGTGACGCACCTGGAGCTGTGGCTGCTCGTGCACCAGGAGCTGCGCGAGGTGGCGCGCATCCGTGTCGTGTTCGATTGGGTGGCGGGCGTGGTCGAGGAGGCGCGCGGACGGCTCGAAGGCCTCGACGCTTGAAGCCCTCGACGCCTGAAGCCCTGGCAGCGCCGCGAGACCCCGCGCCGCACTTGACCGCGCGCGCCCTACCGCACGATCAGCACCGCCTTCGAGCAGATCTGCGCCAGCCGGTCCGCCACGCTGCCCAGGAACAGCCGCGCCGCCAGGTTGCGCCCGCGGTGCCCGACTACCGCCATCGTCACCTCGTCGGGCCGCGCCAGCTCAGCCAGCTCCTCCGCCGCCGAGCCGACCAGGCTGCGCGTGTTCACCTCGACGCCGAACTCCTTCACCCGCGCCACCGCCTCGCGCAGGAGCTGCCGCGAGTAGTCCTCCTCCTCCATCATCCACGTCACCGCGGCCGAGGTCAGATCGCCCACCCCGAGCGCGGGCGTGATCGGCCGGATGACGTGCGCGATCTCGAGCGCCGAGCCCGTCGCCTTGGCCAGCTCACCGGCGCGGTGGAGCGCGGCCCAGCCCTGCTCGGATCCATCGATGCCCACCAGAATGCGCTTCATGGCCGTCTCCTCCTCACACGAGGCCGCGCCGGATGGCGCGCTCGGTGCTCTCCTGGTGCAAGCCGCGCGCCGTCGAGAGCGCCACGATCGCGAGGCCAGCGAGCGCGACCGCCGGCTGCATCCACGACACGTAGCCGATGATGGACACCTGGATGGCGATCCACCCGATGAGGATGGTGCCCGCGGTCTGCGCAGCGGGACGTGCCGTGCGCCAGCCAGCCAGCACGGCGATCGCGGCCCCAGCGAGCGAGCCGCCCACGGCGATGAGGAGGATGAGGCTCGGCACGAAGTAGTCGCTGAACGGACTGCCCGCGAGCCACTGCTTGGGGATGTCCTTTGCGCCCGCGAGCCCGTAGAGCGCGCCACCGAAAGCGTTCAGAGCCAGGAGCGCGAGGCCCGTCCCCAGCGCGAAGCGCATCCGTGCGGTCATGGCGACACCTCGCGGCGAGGGTTCGTTTCTCCTCGGAGGAATTGCGAGAAGCGTGCCGCTCATTCGGCTGCGATGGGTGCGCGTGCCCGTGCAGAGACGTCCCGCGTCACCTGCGCACAGCCAGCAGAACTTGCGTCAGCCGCACAGTTTGCGCGAGCCGCGACCCCGCCCCGCCTTCGGAGCCGAGCGACACCGACGGGACGACAGCGTCTTGGGCGCCGCCGCGCGTGTGGATCTGAGGTTGCAGGGCGCTCCCTCGACCACACCCAGGAGGCCACCATGCGAGCGAACGTGTTCCGAGGCGTCCAGAAGTTCGGCATCGAAGACGTCGACCGCCCCCGCGCGCGCGCCGGCGAGGCCATCCTCCGCGTTACGCTCACCACCATCTGCGGCACCGACCTCCACATCGTCCGCGGCGAGTACCCGGTCGAGCCCGGCCGCATCATCGGCCACGAGCCCGTCGGCGTCATCGAGGAGCTCGGCCCCGGCGTCACCGGCTACTCCGTCGGCGAGCGCGTCCTCGTCGGCGCCATCACGCCCTGCGGCCAGTGCCACGCCTGCCTCTCGGGCCACCTCTCGCAGTGCGGACACGGCGAGGGCTACGAGGCCATCGGCGGCTGGCGCCTCGGCAACACCATCCAGGGCTCGCAGGCCGAGTACGTGCGCATCCCCAACGCGCAGGCCAACCTCGCCCGCATCCCCGACGGCCTCACCGACGAGCAGGTCGTCCTCCTCTCGGACATCGCGTCGACCGGCATCTCCGGCGCCGAGTCGGGCGGGGTGCGCATCGGCGACGCCGTCGTCGTGTTCGCGCAGGGCCCCATCGGCCTGTGCGCCACCGTCGGCGCGCGGCTCATGGGAGCGTCCCTGGTGATCGGCGTGGACGGCGACGAGACGCGCCTGCGCTACTCGCGCAAGATGGGCGCCGATGTCGTCCTCGACCACCGCCAGCAGGACGTGGTCGCCGAGATCAAGCGGCTCACGGGCGGCGGCGCCGACGTGGCCATCGAGGCGCTCGGCACGCAGCAGACCTTCGAGAACGCCCTGCGCTGTCTGCGCCCCGGCGGCACGCTGTCGAGCCTCGGCGTGTACTCGGGCAAGCTCGAGCTCCCCTACTCGGCCTTCGCAGCGGGCCTGGGCGACCACCGCGTGGTCACCACGCTGTGCCCCGGCGGCAAGGAGCGCATGCGGCGGCTGATGGAGCTCGTCCGCGCCAAGCGCATCGACCTCACGCCGCTGTTGACGCACTCGTTCGCGCTCGAGGACATCGGCGACGCCTACGCCCTGTTCGGCGATCGGCGCGAGGGGGTGATCAAGGTCGCCATCCGGCCCTAGGGACGCAGGGCCTCCAGCGGCGCGGCTCGCCTACGCACCGCTGCCGTGGCACCGCTTGTACTTCTTGCCCGAGCCACACGGACAAGCGTCGTTGCGCCCGACCCGATCGGTCCGCCGTTCGGGCTCTTGCGAGCCGCCCCCGACCGCGAGCGCAGGCGCCTCCAGCCGCTGCACGAGAAAGTGCGCATGCACCTCGCGCACGGTGGCCGCGAGCTCGCCCGCGCTGGCCTGCTGCTGGCGAATCTTCTCCAACCCATCGCGCGCCGACGCAGGCGCCTGCGACCAGCCGCGCGCATCGAGCGACATCCCCTTGCCGAAGCCCACGCACCACTCGTCGACGATCACGACAGGCTCGGCTCCGTCGGCCTCCATCAGGAGCGGCTCGTACTCTTCGGGCGTGTGCGTGAGCGTCAGCGCGATGCCATTCAGGTGCCGCATCACCAAGGAGAGGATGCGATTCGCCTGCCGCTGATCCTCGAACGGCGGCTCCGCCTCACCTCGGCCCAGATCCCAGACCCACGGCATCCACTCGCTGGGCAGGACCGCCCGTTGTCCGCACGCGATCGAGGTGAGAAATCCGTCCAACATCGAGACGTCCATCGCGTCCTCGAGGCCCTCGGTCTCGAGCAAGAACTGCTCGAGCTCTTCGAGCTCCCGATCGGACAAGGGACCGCCGTCTGCCAGGTTCTTCATCGCGCTCACATGGACCCGCTCGGGCGAATCCGCGAGCAGCATTGTTCGGACAGACGGGGCGGGAACGCAGTCGACCAGTGAGACTGGTGAGACCGCCAACCCCGCGAAATTGGTGCCCAGGGGCGGAATTGAACCACCGACACGGGGATTTTCAGTCCCCTGCTCTACCAACTGAGCTACCTGGGCAAACCGGGCGCGACGGAGTACCGTTCCTGGCGCCGCAGGTCAAGCTGGATCGTCCGCGAGCCCCACGCATGTCCCCCACTCGTCGGCTCAGGTCGCCTCGCCCGTCCCAGCGAGGCGCGCCCGCGCCCACCGTCCCGGCCGTCCTCGCCTGGCTCAAGGCCCACGCCGATCCGGCCACCCTCGCCGGCATGGCCCGCTACGGCCTCCCGCGGACCCACGCCGTCGGCGTCCCCATGAAGGCGCTGCAGGCCTACGCCAAGAGCCTCGGCACCGACCACGCGCTCGCCCTCGCCCTCTGGGACACCGGCTCCTACGAGGCGCGCATGCTCACCGCCTTCGTCGCCGACCCGGCCGCGCTCACGGGCGCGCAGATGGACCGCATGTGCCGCGCCTTCGACAACTGGGGCCACGTCGACACGCTCTGCTTCCGCCTCTTCGACCGCTCGCCGCGCGCGTGGGACAAGGTGCGCGCCTGGATGCGCCGCGAACCCGAGTTCGAGAAGCGCGCCGGCTTCGCGCTCCTGTGGGCCCTCGCACTGCACGACAAGGCAGCCACGGACGCGCAGCTCCTCGTCGCCCTGAAGGACCTCGAGCGCGCGGCGGACGACGAGCGGAACTTCGTCAAGAAGGCCGCGGTCATGGCCCTGCGCGCCGTCTCCCTGCGCGGCGCGGCCCTGAAGCGCGAGGTCAAGGCCGCGTGCACCCGCCTCGCGGGCTCGAAGCACCCCGGCGCGCGCTGGGTGGGCAACGAGACGCTGCGCAAGCTCTAGCTCGCCCGCACCACGCCCCGCAGGCTCACCCGCGCCACGCCCGGCTTGTATCCCAGGAGCCACTGCGCGCCCTCCCGCCCGGCCTCCGTCGCGCGATAGGCACGGTACGCGTCCCCATCGCGCCACGCGAACAGCTCGGCCACCTCGCTCTCGTCCTCGGCCACGAGGATGCGCGCGCCGAGAAAGCCCTTGGCCGCGCCCATCCGCTCGGCCACGAAGTCGCGGAACTGCTGCGCGAGATCCGGCCCCAGCAGCGCGCCGCTCGGCACGTTGAGCAAGATGTGATGACCCGCCGGCGTCGTCAGGTCGCCGATGTCCGCGAAGCCGCGGTAGTGGGCCAGCTTGGGCCGCAGCGACAAGAGGCGGCCCGACGACTCCCGTCCCACACCCGACGCGCGGTAGCGCTCATACGCGGGCCGGTCGCGCCAGTGCATCAGCACGATCACGCCCTCGCGCGCACCCTCGGGCGTCTGGCGCGTCTCCTCGATGAACGCGCTCCCCGACACGAACCCATCCAGGTGCGCCAGGTCCTTGCGTCCGAACTCGAGCAGCTCGTCGGCCAGCGGCACCGCCTCGCCCGCGGCCAGCGCGTACGTCTGCAGCACGAAGAAGCCACGCTCCATGTCGGGTCCCTCCCCGTGCGCGAGCATCAGCGCCGGGGGGCGGCGTGTCAATGCGCGGGAACCTCCATCGCGCGCGCCTGGACCTGCTCATCGTCGCCTCCGCCTGCCAGCCCGCGATTGTTGACGTTTCAACCATCGGCGCGCAAGCTCCCTCCTGAGGCGGAGGGGCTTCACTTGCAACACAAACCATCACTCGTGGGCCCGCTGGGCCCGGTGAAGAGGCGCGCGCCATGCCAGAGCAGACCATCGAAGTCGAGGTCATCGATCCGACCAAACCCGCACCCAACAACAAGACGCGCATCCGCGTCGTCGTCGACCCGGGCCAGCAGAAGGCCACGCTCACCGCCGACGGTGACTCGAAGGAGCTGACGGGGGTGCGCAAGCACCAGCCCGCGAACCCGCCCAATCCGCCCGGAGACAAGCCGCGGGTGACGGGCCGCTACCACCCGGGCTGGGGCGCCGACGATCGCAACATCACCATCATCGTCGACTGCGACTCGAAGCCGTGCACCATCGAGGTGATCGTGACCTACGCCGAAGGCTCAGACGCCGGCACGCGGGACACGGCCCACTGCCAGAAGTACAACATCTCCCCCGAGGAGTGCGCGCGCCTCAAGCAGTTCATCCACGACCTCAACGTCCCGCAGATGGCGTCGGCCGGCCCGCGCGTCTCGGATGGCGGGTACGCGGACGCCTGGATGGGCGGGGCGCTGGCGGCGATCGGCTCCCAGCTCGGACACGCGGGCGCGGCGATGCTCACCTCGAACACCGAATGGCTCGAGCTCGATCCGCGCACGCTCGCGCTGGTCCCGACGCTGGGCGGCGTGTCCATCACCGTCACCCGCGAGGGCTCGCACATGCAGCTCGTGGCGCGCGCGTCGGCCGCGGCGGTGGAGGCGCTCGCCCGGCTCCCGGCGCAGTCGACCACGTTCCGGTTCATCACCGAGTACGACGGCACCGACGATCTCCTCCTCGTCATCGCCGGCTCAGGCGGGGCGCTGCGGGTGCCCAAGGTCACGCCGCCGCCGAGCCGCGTCGAGGTGAAGAACAACGAGATCCACATCTATTGGAGCCCGCTGTTGCCCAAGGGCACGGAGGTCGAGGTCCAGGTCGAGAGCCCGTTCTCGATCGAGGTCGACTCGCACCGCTGGTCGATCCTCATCTGACCCCGCTGCCAGCGCACACGTGCGGCTGCCCGCTGGGGGCCGCATTGCGCCCGCGTGACGCTCGTTGCGCGGACATTTCCGCGGCGCTCCCCCCGGAATCGCCGCGGCCGCCTCCGTGTCATCATCACGACATGCGCACCTTCGCCCTCGCCGCCCTCGCGTCCGCCCTGCTCGCCAGCCTCCCCGCGCGCGCCTCCAGCTCGTTCCGCTGCGACGGCAAGGTCATCGAGGTCGGCACCACGCAGCTCGACCTGCTCATGGCCTGCGGCCGCGCCTCCTTCGAGGACTCGCGCATCGACGATCGCCTCTCGGTGCAGCAGCCGAACGGCCCCGGCACGCCCTTCCAGCGCCGCTCGCTGCAGGTCAACGTCAACACCTGGACCTACGACTTCGGCTCCACCCGCTTCGTCATGACCGTCACCCTCGAGCGCGGCCGCATCACCGCCATCAGCGAGGGCTCCTACGGCCGGGACGCCCGCCCGCACGAGAAGGGCTGGGCGCCCACCACGCAGTGCGAGCCGCAGCAGCTCAGCGAGGGCATGACCAAGGCCGACGTGCTCTCCCGCTGCGGCGAGCCGCCCGTCCGCGAGACCGCCACCGAGTTCGTCTCCGCGCAGGAGAACGAGCTCACCCCGCCCGTGTCCAGCGCCACGTATGCGCGCGAGTACTGGAGCTACAACTTCGGCCCGCAGCGCCTCTCGCGGCACCTCGTCTTCGAGAACGGCGTGCTCAAGCGCCTCAACGACGGCAAGTACGGCAGCTAGCCCCGCGCGCCCGCCGCGCAGCCCCTGTACACTTGGGTCGGACGAAAGTGCCCTGTCGCGTAAATGCGACAAGGGGGACCGACGTCCATGCCGGGGAGAGGTCTCACACGATTTTCCGGGAAGGTCTTCCGGGAAGGTCTCAGACGATTTCTGGGAAACTTCTCACACGATTTCTGCGCAGAGTTCTCAGACGATTTGGAGCGCACCACCATGATTTCCCTACGAATTCCAGCCGCACTCGCCCTCGTCTGCGCCCTCGCGCTCGCGGCCTGCGGCGGCAGCGACGCCGCGCTCACCTGCACCGCCCCGATGGCCGACTGCGACGGCAACGCCGACAACGGCTGCGAGACCAACCTCACCACCTCGCACGACCACTGCGGCCGCTGCGCCCGCTCCTGCCTCGACGGCACCTGCACCAACGGCGTCTGCAGCGAGCTCACCGTCAGCACCGAGACCTCGGCCTCCTCGGGCATCGCCATCGACGACGCCGCCATCTACACACTGCAGGACAGCGGCGCCACCGTCCGCCGCGTGCTCAAGGACGGCACGAGCCCCACCACGCTCGCCACCGTCAGCGCCGGCCCCACCGACCCCGGCTACCGCAGCATCGCCGTCGAGGGCGCGCGCGTCTGGTGGATCACGCCGGGCGCCCCGCTGCGCATGGTCCCGACGGCCGGCGGCGCAGTCACCGACATCGCCGACGGCGCCACCGCGGTCTTCTCCTACGGCGGCGGCGTCACCTTCATCAAGAGCGACGGCACCATCTGGGCCGTGCCCGCCGACCAGACGACGCCCACCAAGCTCGCGACCTCACTCAAGAATCCCTTCGACCTGACCCAGGGCATCAACGGCTTCTTCTGGGCCAACGAGGGCACGCTCGCCTCCAGCTACACCGACGGCGCCATCGAGGTGAACGCCAACGCCTCGGTGAGCGACTTCGCCGCCAACGAGCCGCGCCCGCAAGTCATCGGCCAGGGCACGGGCTTCGTCGTCTGGTCGCTCGCCGACGGCCGCATCCGCAGCAAGCGCATCGACGACCTGAACGTCGCCAAGGACGTCACCTCGAGCCTCTTCGGCGTGGCCGGCCTCGAGGTCGACAACTACATCCTGTACGCGCTCGGCTCGCCGTCGGCGTCCAGCACGCGCGGCGGCCCGCTCTTCGCGCTCGACATCTCCATCACCGCGACCACCTCGACGCCCACGCAGCAGGGCGCGAACGTCGGCCGCGCGATGGTCAGCGACGACAAGTGGCTCTACGCTGCCGGCCCGACGGGCGTGTGGAAGGTGGCGAAGTAGCTCACGATTTTCAGGTCTCAGACGATTTCGCAGGAGGCCCGACCTGGCCTAGCCGCAGAACCCCAGGTCCGCGTCCGGCAGCACCAGCGTCGTCGCCTTGCACGTCTTCCCCGTCCCGCACGGCGCCGCGCCCGCGGAGAGCCGGCACAGCTTCTGGCACGCGAACGACCCGCCGTTGGGCAGGCACGAGTTGCCCGGCCCGCAGGGCGCGTACGAGGTGTTGCAGTAGTCGCCGACCTTCCCGTCACCGCCCGCGCGCGGCGTGAGGCACACCCCCATGCCGGTGCTGGCCGCGACATCGAACGACACCTGGCACTCCTCACCCACGCCGCAGTCGCCCGCGCCCGAGGGCATGAGCGTGCACGTCGGGTAGCACACCCCCGGCCGCGGCGTGACGTTCACAGTCACGCTCGTCATCAGCTTGCCGAACGCGTCCAGGCAGCGCTGCCCCGCGCCGCACTCGCTGTCCTGCCCGCACAGGCGCCGGCACTTGCCCGAGAGCGTCGGCTCGGAGAGCGCCGTGGCCTGCCCGTTGTCGAGCGTGTACGCGTGGCAGATGGTCCCGTCCGCGCAGAAGCGGTCCTCGAGCGGGAAGTCGATGGGCGTGGTCGAGTAGTTGAGCGCGAAGCGCATGAGGCAGTCGGTGCCCTCGACCGCCGCGCCGTACTGCTCCACGCACTCGGCCCGCGCGAGGCCGGGGTTCGTCATCATCACCGTGCAGCGCGTGCGCGGGTGGCCTTCGCTGGTGACGCCCGAGCAGCTCGAGGTGTCGAGCGGATCGCACTGCTCCTCGGGCACGCAGCGGCCGTCGCCGTTCAGGAGCGCGCACGACCAGCCCTCCGGACACGAGTGGTCCTCCGCGCAGCCGAAGGTGCCCTGCTCCTCGTAGGTCTTGGCGCAGCCCGCGGCCACGAGCGCGCACACGATGAGGATCCCGGCGCGCATCCTAGAACCTCCCCGCGAGCACGAGGCCATTGGGCGACACCGCGAGCTGCGTCTGCGCCTGCGACTCCTCGGCGTCCTGGTTCCACAGCACCACCGTCAGGCCCGTCAGCAGCACCGCCCCCGACACGATCGCGCCCACGCGCGCCACCGTGTTCAGCGTGGGGATCTGGTTCGACGCGTTCACCTGGTCCGACTGGTTCACGTACGAGTTGCTGTTGCCGAGCTTGCTCTCGATGGTCTTGCCCTGGATCGCCGCGTACCCCGCGAACAGCCCGCCCACCACGCCCACGCCCATCGTCACCCAGCCCACCTTGCGCAGGATCGCGTGCCGCGGCTTGGCGTCCTCCTTGGCCTGCAGCGCGTCCTGCCGGGCCTGCGCCCGCGCCTGCTCGCGATCGAGCTGCGCCTGGCGCTCCTTGGCCCGCGCTTCCTCCTTGGCCTTCGCCTCCGCCGCCAGCCGCGCCTCCTCGGCCTTCTCCGCCTCCGACATGAGCGCGCGCTCGTCCTCGAGCTTCTGGTCGATGACCCGCTTCACCGGGTCGAGCAGCTCCGGCCCCTTGCGCTTGATGAGCTCCTCGAGCTCCGCGTTGGTGCGCGCGGTGGGCGCGATGCCCTTCTTCTGCGCGCCGTCCTGCATCGCCCAGACGTGCAGGTCCAGCCGGTACTCCCCGTTCGCCCGCTTGGCGATGGACCCGTCGATGACGAAGTCCGCGTTCACCTTGCGCCCGATGTCCACCGCGCACAGCCCCTCGCACTTCTCGGGGTCGATGTTGTTCGCCTGCAAGAGCATGTCGACGTCGTTGGCCGTGAGCACCGACAGCCCCGGCACGAGGTCGTTGGCGAGGTTGCGCATGTCCTGCGCCAACTGCCCGCGGTCGATGGCCGCCTTGTCGGCGTCGCTGAAGTTCTTGAGCGTCAGCTCCAGGACGGCCACCTTGAACGTCGCCGCGATCTCTTCCTTCGTGTGCATCCGCTTCGGACCCTGCTCTGCCCGCGCTGGTCCCCCCAGCGTCGACGTCAGCAGCAACGACAGGCCCATCACACCCAGCCGCCCGAGCGGCTTTGCGCTTTCCATTGCCATGCAAAATGACACGGAGCGGTCGATCGACCCGTCAGGCCCGACCGCCGCTCCGCGCGTTGAATCTTCAACAAGTCTTGATGCTTACGCGAGAAAACCTCTGAGACTTCCCAGGGAAAGCCTCTGAGACTTCCTTACGACTTCCTTACTCGAACAGCTTCTCCACCGGCACGATCTCGACGTCGTCCGCCGAGGCCGCCCCGTAGGGGAACTTGATGATGTCGGCGTCAGCGTCCGTCACGTCCTTGCCCTTGGGCGAGGCGTACGTGATCGGGCTCGGCGCGTTCGAGAGGAGCTGGTCGCGCACGGCCTTCATGTTCTCGCCGACGATCACGATCTGCAGCTTGGACGGGTCGATGTGCTTCTTCCACGCCGCGTTGACCTGATCCACGGTCACGCCGTCGAGGTTCTTGCGCCACGTCTTGAGGAAGTCCGTCTCGCCCAGGAACGCCCCGTCGAGCGCGTAGCCAAGCTTGCGGTTGTCCGTCTGGTCGAAGAGCAGGATGTAGCCGTCGAGGAAGCCCTTGGTCTTCGCCACCTCGGCCTGCGTGAACGGCTCCTCGCCCACCGAGCGCGCCAGCTCGCGCAGCGCCGCGCGCACCGCGAACAGCCGGTTCTCGTTCTTCACCGGCCGCAGCCAGATGGTGAAGTCCTGCTGCGTGCGCGCCCGGCCCGTCTGCGCCGACGACGCATCGCCGCCCTGCTGCTGGTAGTGCTCGATGTAGGCGTAGTCGCCGTAGTTCAAGCCGCGCAGCTCACGGATGCGCTGCATCAGGCGGCCGTTGAACTGCCGGTGCTCGCCGAAGGCCGACCGCGCCACCGAGAGCGCCGCCCAGTCCGCGTCCTTGTGCCCGAAGTCGACCGGGAAGCCCATCGACACCGCCGACGCCGCGCCGGCCTTCTCGACGAGCAGATAGCGGGGGTGCACGGGCGGCTTCTGCTTCGTCACCGCCACCGCTGGAGCGCCCACCTGAGGCAGCGCAGAGAGCGTCTGAGACAGCTTTTCTCCCAGTCCTTCCGGATAGTTCCCCGAGAGCCCGATGGTCAGGCGGTCCACCGTGAACACCTTCGCCGCGTGCGCCTTCGCGTCCGCGAGCGTGGCCGACTTGAGGTCGGACACGAGGCCCGCGATCGGCCGCGCGTAGGCGTGCCCGCGGTACATCAGGCCGGCCAGCGCCTCCTTGCCCAGGTTCTCGTCGTCCGCCTGGCGCAGCCGCTTCTCCAGGTCGCTCACCATCGCGTCCTTGATGCGCGCGAACTCCTTCTCGTCCCAGCGCGGGTGCAGGACCTGGTCGGTGAAGATGGGGAGCAGCTTGTCGAGCACGTCCTTGTGCACCCGCGCCGTGAAGCTCGTCTGCTCGCGGTCGACGCGCGTGTTGGTCTGCGCCGCGATGGGGAAGAGGGCCTCGAGGAGCTGCTTGGAGTCGAGGGCCACGGTGCCGCCCTCGGACATCACGCGCGCCGCGAGGAGCGTCAGGCCCGCCTTGCCCTGCGGATCGTCCACCGAGCCGGTGCGGAAGCGCAGCTCGAGGTTCACGGCCGTCTTCTGGTTCGCCGGGAGCGCCAGGACCTTGGGGAGCTGGGGCTTCACCGCGGCCGCCGCAGCAGCCGCCTCCGCCTTGAGCTTCGCCGCCGCCGCGTCCGCGTCAGCCTTGGCCTTGTCCGCGGCCGCCTGGGCATCCGCCTTGGCCTTCGCCGCAGCGGCCTCTGCATCGGCCTTGGCCTTGTCGACCGCAGCGGGAGCCGCCTGGGCCGTCGAGCTCGCCGCCGCCGCGACCGGAGCCGCAGCAGTCGCCGCCGCCGCCGGAGCGCCCTTCTCCATCGACTGCGCCTCGGCCGACGCCTCCTTCACCGAGCGCACGCGCTCCTTCTCGCCCGCGCACGACGCGACGACCGCTGCCGCCAAGAGGAACGCCACCTTCGAGACCACATTCGCGCGGTTCACTTCGCGCCTCCCTTCTTCTGCGCCTTCACAGCCGGCTTGGCACCCGCCGCCTTCGGTGCCTTGGTGGCCTTCGGGGCCGGCGCCGGAGCCTCAGGCTCCTTGGGACCCGCGCCCTGCGAGAGCGTCACCGTGGTGCGCCCCGACTCGACGAACTGCCGCTTGGCGAACGCCACGAGGTCCGCCGGCTGCAGCTTCTCGATCTGCGTGAAGAGCTTGTTCTCGTACTCGAGGTCGCCCGTGAGCGAGGTCTCCAGCGCCATCGTCACCGCCGTGCGGTCCGGCTTGTCCAGCGCCAACGCTGCGGAATACTTGAGGTTCGACCGCACCGCATCGAGCCGCGCCTTGTCGACCTTGCCGGCCGACAGCTCGCCCATCGCCATCAGCACGGCCGTCTCCACCACCGGCACGTCCTCGAGCTTCTTCACCTTGGCGAGCGGCCCGAACAGCGTCGGGTCGCGCTGGTTGTCCCACGTCGAATCGAGCTCCTCGCAGAGCGACCGCCCGAGCACGAGGTCCTGGTACAGCGGGCTCGTCGGGCCATACAGGTACGCGTTGAGGACCGTCATCACGGCCGCCGACTTGAGGTCGGCCGCGCCCGGCACCTTCCACGTCATCCACAGGTACGGCAGCGTCGGGTTGTCCCAGCCCACGTGCGCGCGCCGCGCCTCCTTCTGCTTCGGCTCGACCGGGATGGGCAGCGCCTTCATCTTGCCCTTCCAGCTCCCGTAGTCCTTCTCGATCAGCTCCAGCGCGTGCTTCTTGTCGAAGTCGCCCACGATGAAGAGCGTGGCGTTGTCCGGCGTGTAGTAGCGCCCGAAGAACTCGCGCGAATACTTGTAGCCGTCCTTCATCGCGTCGATGTCCGCGAGGTAGCCCAGCGTGGTGTGGCGGTAGGTGTGCTTGTCGAAGGCCGTCTCGTTCATCCGCTCTTCCATCTTGAGCAGCGGATTGGCCGCGCTCTTGTCGTACTCGCCGCGGATGGCGCCGGCCTCGGTCTTGAACTGGTCCTCGGGATAGTCGAGGTTCGCGAAGCGGTCGGCCTCGTACTCGAGGATGGTCGGCAGCGCCGACGACGGACCGTACAGGTGGTAGATGGTGTGGTCCGTGCTGGTGAACGCGTTGGTGTCGAGCCCAAGCCGGGTGACCGTGGCGTTGTAGTCCTCGCCGGAGTGCGTCTTGGTCCCGCGGAACATCATGTGCTCGAAGAAGTGCGCGTACCCAGAGCGGCCGGCCTCGACCTCGTTGCGCGAGCCCACCCGCATGAGCGTGTAGACGGCGACGAGTCCGGGAGAGTCGTAGGGAACGAGCACGACGCGCAGGCCGTTCTTGAGCGTCTTGGCCTCGTACGCGAAGGGGATGGCCTTGAAGGGGCCGGCCGGCTTGGCCTTGGCGGGAGCGGCAGCCTTGGCGGATGCGGCCTTGGCGGCAGGGGCGGCCTTCGCGGCGGCCTTGGGAGCAGCAGCCTTGGCCGCGGGGGCCTTCGGAGGCGCGGCCAGCGCGGAGCTGGCGGCGAGAGTCAGTGCGAGTGCGAGCGCGCGGTGCGCCATGGGGACCTCGGGATGTGAAGGGGCGCAAGATCGATCGGCGGGAGGCAGAAGGCAAGTGAAGTTGCGGGGGTTGGTGAATCACTTTGATGGATGGGTATGATCTTGGGATGGGGACTCAACACTAGGACCTATGGACCTCGTCGAGTGTGTTGGTTCCCATCCCTTGAGCACCTTCGGACCACCGAGCTGTTGTTACACTGTAGACATCGCCGTCACTTTTCGACGATCATTGACGCCATGCTTCTCACGCAGCGCGTCCCCCGCATCCTTCAGCCCCCGCGCCAGTCCTTCTTCCTCTTCGGCCCGCGCGGCAGCGGAAAGAGCACTT
>JAFEBC010000784.1 GCA_018266095.1 Deltaproteobacteria bacterium | reverse complement strand
TAGGCGAGGCGGAGCTGGGCGTGGAACCACGCGCCGTAGCCGCTGGTGCTGGGGTGGTTAGCGCAGTCGACCGTGGCCGGGTCGCAGGCGCCGCCGTAGCAGAGCTCCGCGGTGTACGCCGCCCAGTCGCTCGGGCTGGTGGCGAGGGTCGGGCACGAGTACTGGGTGTGGCTCGCGATCGCCGGGTTGGCCACCTCGCCGTCCTCGGTGATGTAGAGCTGGACGTCCGCGGGCAGGAGGCCTGCGCCCGCCAGCGAGGCCTCGATGAGGTGCGCCTTGGCCGCGCCCGCAGCCCGCGCCGCGGCGAGGCCCTCGTCGTGCTTGAGGCTGTGATCGGCGAAGTACGCGCTGGACGGGAAGGGCAGGCTCGTGTCCGTGGGGCCGCCCCAGAACTCGTGCCAGGCGAGCGCGCGCGGCAGGGTGGGATCGGCGGAGAGGGCGCGGGTGCCGTACGTGGCGGGGCCGTAGTAGTTCCAGGTGCGCATCTCCTCCGCCGTCGCGGCGTTCTGCAGCGCGGTCCGCTGCGGCCCGGTCAGCGTGCCCGGCGGCAGCCAGCCGTAGTAGGTCGGGTCGACCCAGTGCTCCATGCGCGGCACCGTGTGGCCGGCGAGGTAGCGCGGCGCGGGCCAGTCGGAGAGCTGCTGCGCCTCGTCCTGCGCGGGCACGTTCGCGGTCCCCGGCACCTGCCAGGGATCCTGGGGGAGCTGTCCGGTCCCGGTGGGCACGAAGTCGGTGAGGAGCGGCGAGTTGTCCCACGTGAGCGCCTCGGGCGTGGGCGCCTGGCAGCTCTCGACGAAGGTGTAGTGCTGGCCCGCGGCCGCCTCCTGCGCGTGCTGCGCCAGGAGCGCCTGCGGGAGCACGCCCTCGCTCACGGCCACCTCGTCGAGGTCGCCGGTGAGGTCCTCGTTCCAGAAGTTCGTGCTCATGGTGAAGACGTTGCCGCCCAGGAGCGCGGTGTTGGACGAGCCGGCGGGCGGCATGCCCGAGAGCGGGAGCAGCCAGCGCGCGTCGGTGGCGCCGTCGACGAAGAGCTGACCCTTCCCCGCGTCGAGGTCGAAGGTGATGGCGAAGTGGTGGAACTGGCCGTCGGTGACGTGCTGCCAGGAGGAGCTCGCGGGTCCCCAGAGGCCGAAGGTGGCGGTGATGGAGGTGGTCACGGCGGTGGGGGCTCCGGCCGCGTTCAGGTGCGTGTAGGCCGCGCCCATCTCGATCACCACCGCGGCGTTGGCTGCGTCGAAGCGGACGCGGCTCTTGTCGCTGCTGCCCCACAGGCCGAGGATCGTGCTCGCGCCGTTGTAGGAGAAGTCGCTGGGGCGGAAGAGGAACTCGACGGTCGCGGCGTGGGCGCCGGTCAGCGCGGCGTGGGCGAGGGTGCCGTTGATGTCGCCCTGGGCGTTCTGCGGGAAGCTGAAGTAGCCGCCGACGGCGCCGCCCGACGGCTGGTACACGAAGGTGCGGTGGCTCCAGTTTCCAAAGAGGTCGCCGGCGCAGACGCCGCCCGCCTGGCAGCCGGTGGCCTCGTTGTCGAGGTCGACGGTCCAGCCCGGGAGCTGGACCTGGTCGGGCTCCATCTGGAAGTAGATCTGGTTGCGCACCGAATAGTCCGCTCCGGGCAGGCAGGCGCCGCCAGCCGGGGGAGGTGGGAGGGCGTAGCAGCCGCTGTGCGCGAAGAGGCCCATCGCCTGGAGGTTGGCCTGCGAGGGGAGCGCCTGGAGCGCGCCCGCGACCCAAGCGCCCGAGCCGGTGTTGAGGCTGAGCACGGCGAGCGCGGGGCCGCCCGAGGTCTGCACCAGCGCGTCGAGCTGCCCGCCCGCCTGCTGGTCGGGCCAGACTCCGAGGACGGGGCCCGGGAGCGTGAGCGTCTGCGCCTGCGAGAGGTCGTCGTGGTCGGTGGAGGCCGGCTGCACGGTGGTCCAGCGCGGGCCCCCGAGCGAGGTGTAGAGCGTGAGCTGGCTGCCGCTGATGAACGCGGTCACCGCGCCGAGGCCGGGCCAGGAGGCGAAGAGGTCGGCGAGGCCGGCCTGGGTGTGGGCGGGCGTGCCGCTGGTGGCGGTGGTCACGCAGGCGGGCGCGGCGAGCTCGACGGTCATCTGGTTCGCGGCGCAGGCGTCCTTGGGCTGGAACGTCTGCACCACGGTGAGCGTCTGGGGCGCGGGCGGCAGGTCGACGAGGCCGTTGACGAAGCCATACGAGCCGTCGCTGCCGGTCGTGGCGCTGGCGAAGAGGGAGAGGTCGCTCGCCGGGGTCGCGGCCGCCGAGCCGGGGGACAGGACGCCGAGCGCGGTGTAGGCGGGTGGGATGGGCGCGTCGGGGCCGACCAGGGCGGCGTCGCCGAAGTGGAGCGGGCCGCCGGTTTCACTGCCGTCGGCCTGCTTGCAGCTCACCGGGACGGACGCCGAGTTCACGCCCAGGCCGATGTCGATGTAGCCGGTGTCGTCGGGCGTGGCGATGGAGACGTCGACCGAGACGCCGATGGGCTGGTCCTCTCCCGCGACGCAATCGAACGTCACCTCTGAGGTGGCGATGGCGGGCGCGAGCCCGGGGACGGGGTTGCCCGCGCAGTCGTCGAAGTGGGAGGCGGTGACCCAGTAGCCCCAGTCGGGGTTCGGGCCGCCCGCGCCCGCGTCGAGGCACCCGGCGATGAACGCGGTGCCCGCGGCCGCGCTGGTGGAGGTGAACGTGACCGGATCGCCGGCCTGCGTCTGGCCGCCCGCGGCGTCGATGGAGAAGGGCGTGAGCGTCCACTGCGCGCAGACGGCGGTCGCGGAGCCCTGCGAGCGCTGGGCGGAGATGCGGGCGGCGACGCGGGCATGGCCCAAGCGCGGATCCTGCGTGGCCGGCGCGGACGAGTCAGCGCGCTGGCACGCGGGCGCGAGACAGAGCGCGGCGGCGAGCGCGCCGACGATGCGCGCGGACGGCGCCGGGAACCGCGATGACGCAGGCTGGGATGGGCTTTGCACCATGCGCCGAATCGTCCACACGCGCGCACACGGCGACAATGCGTGAAAGAGCCTCCCTGCCCTCCAGATGATCCCGCGAAGCGTTCACTGAAAGACACTCCCGCGCAGCGCCGACATGCGCTATGCACGCGGCGTGGACGCGAACACGCCAGTCGCCGCCGATGCCGCCGTCGCCGCACCCGCCGCCCCCACCGGCCTGCGCGCCCGCCTCGACGCCTTCCGCGCCAAGCACAAGCAGCTCGAAGGCGCCCTCTTCTTCGTCGGCGGCTTCTGCTTCGACCTCCTGCTCCTCGAGCGCATCGACAGCCGCCCCATGCTCATCCACCAGGGGAGCTACCTGGTGCTGCTGTCGATCCTGCTCGCCGTCGACCACCACTACTCGCAGGCGCACGTCGAGAAGAAGGGCCTGTGGGGCAAGGCGCTGCACTACCGCCACGAGCTCATCCACTTCCTCTTCGGCACGCTGCTCAACGCGTTCCTCGTCTTCTACTTCAAGGCCTCGTCGGGCGTGTTCGCGTTCGGGTTCCTCTGCCTCTTGGGCGCGCTCCTGCTCGCCAACGAGTCGCCGCGCTTTCGCGAGCTCGGGCCGCTCATGCGCGTGGCGCTCTACAGCTTCGCGCTGACCTCGTACTTCTCGTACCTGTATCCGGTGATCGCGGGCTATCTGTCGCCGTGGCTCTTCGTGGCCGCGGTGGGCACGGCGTCGGCGGTGACGATCGTGCTGTGGTTCGTCTACCAGCGGTTCACGCCCGATGAGTCCTGGAACTTCAAGAACGCGCTCGCGCCCGCGCTGGTCATCCAGGGGCTGCTCCTCGCGCTCTACTTCATGCACGTGGTGCCGCCGGTGCCGCTCTCGGTGAAGTGGATGGGCGTGTACCACGGCGTCGAGCGCGAGGGCCGCGAGTCGAGGCTGCTCCACGAGGCGCCGCGGTGGAAGTTCTGGGCGCACGGCGACACGGACTTCAAGGCGCGGCCGGGCGATCGCGTGTGGGCCTTCGTGCGCGTGTTCGCGCCGCGCAACTTCGACGACGGCATCAAGATCCGCTGGTTCCGCGACGACCCGAAGAAGGGCTGGGTGGGCACCGACGCGATCCCGCTGCGCATCGTGGGCGGCGGCGAGGAGGGCTGGCGCGGCGAGGCGTACAAGGACCACTACGTGCCGGGCGATTGGCGCGTGGAGATCGAGACGAATGATGGGCGGACGATCGGCGAGCTGGACTTCACGATCACGGCCGACGACTCGACGGCGCCGCGCGAGTTTCGCAAAGACTTGCGCTAGCGGTTGAACGGGAACGGGAGGCCAGGAGCACAACATGAAACCGCCGCGCATGCACGAGGCACGCGCGGCGGGAGACGAGCAGAGCAGCTCGCGCTGGGCCTACGCTGCCACCGCCTGCACCTCGAGCTCGATGTTGATCTTGTCGCCCACCAACACGCCGCCGGCCTCGAGCGCCTGGTTCCACGTCAGGCCGAAGTCCTTGCGGTCGATGGCCGTGTGCGCCGAGAACCCGACGCGCTGGCCGCCCCAGGGGTCCTTGCCCGCGCCGAGGTACTCGGTGGTGAGCTCGACCGGCTTGGTGACGCCGTGGATGGTCAGGTCGCCGGCGATGGCGTAGTGCCCGCCGCCCTTGGCCGCGAAGGAGGTGCTCTTGAAGGTGAGCGCCGGGAACTTCTCCACGTCGAAGAAGTCGGGGCTGCGCAAGTGGCCGTCGCGCTTGGGCTCGCCGGTGTCGATGCTGGCGGGGTCGATCTTGACCTCGACCTTGCCGCCGGCGGCGGGCGCGGACGGATCGAACTCGATGCCGCCCTCGAACTTGGTGAAGCGGCCCTTGACCTTCGAGATGACGAGGTGGCGGACGGTGAATTGGACGACGGTGTGCGAGGGGTCGATCTTCCAGGTGGCCATGGTTCCTCCAAGGTGTCGGCGCGGGGTGCGCCGGATGGCTTGCACACCTCTAGATGCCGGTCCGCGGAAATCGCTTCTTTTTAGGAAGTACTTTCTGTTTCGGAAGTGAAACCAGCCATCTGCCCTCGACAAGATGCACGCGATGATGGTTCAGGCCCCGACGAGCCGCGCGATGGTCCAGTAGACGCCGAGCCCGCCCACCACCAGCGAGATCGCGCGCGGCCCGTGCTTCAGGAACCACGCGCGCTTGCGGAGCTGCATCAGGATCGGCAGCGCCGCCGCCACCAGCGTCACCTGGCCGCACTCGACGCCGAGGTTGAAGCTCACCAGGGCGCTCGTCAGCTCCTTGCGCGACAACAGCGTCTCCTGCAGCGCGCTGGCGAAGCCGAAGCCGTGCACGAGGCCGAAGCCGAACGTGAGCATCCAGCGGTGATCGAGCGCGCGCGCCGCGGCCTCTGGGCCTTTGCGCAGCGCCCACAGATTCTCCAAGGCCACCGCCAGGATGGAGAGCGCGATGAGCGGCTCCACCACGCGCGGCGGCGGCGCGAACACGCCCAGCGCGGCCAGGGCCAGCGTGATCGAGTGCGCGAGGGTGAAGCTGGTCACGATCTTGATGAGCGCCGTGAGCCGCCCGCCCAAGAGGAGCAGCGCCAGCAGGAACGCGAGGTGATCGGTGCCGCTGAAGATGTGCTCGAGGCCGAGCTTCAGGAAGCGCGCGAACGTGTGCGATGCCTGCGCGCGCTCGACCACGAACGTCGACTGGCCGGCCTGCGCCACGCGCTCGGTCTCCTGAGCGCCGTCGGGCAGCGCCAGCGTGATGCGCGCGAGGTGCGTGTGACCCGCGGGCAAGAGCTCGAGCAGGCCCACGTCGACTTGCAGCGACTTCACCTCCGCTGCGCAATGAAACTGCGCCACCAAGGTCACGCCATCGGACGCACCCATCGCGTCCGGCGCGCGCGGCCGCTCGCTCGCGTCCAGCGTCAGCGGACCGTGCGACGACACCGGGCAGCTCGTGCCATCGGCCGCCACGTGCAGCTCGGCCAGGAGCGTGCTGGCGAACGTGGGGCCCAGCGCGTCCAGCGCGTGCTGCGACACGCGCCCGTCGCCATCGAGGTCGAGGTGCGTGAGCTGCGCCAGGTCCAGGGCCGCGAAGCGCAGGTGCACCTCCACGTCCGCGCCCTGCACGCGATAGTCGCCGTACGAGAGCCGCTGCTGGTGCGCCCGCGCCGCGAACGGCACGCACCCGAGCGCGAACAGGACCGCGAGCCGCGCCCGCACCCGCTACTTCACCATCGGCAGGATGCCCGCCAGGAGGCGATTGCCTCCGTCGTTCTTCCCGCGGCCCGGCTGGTCGAGCTTCAGGCGCGTCTCGCCCTGGCTGTAGAGGCCCAGGTACAGGCCCAGCGGCGCGTGCCCGGGCGCGAAGGCGAAGCTGTCGGCGATGAGGTCACCCGGCTGCCACGCGTCGGTCGGATAGCGGCCGCCCGCCGGATCGTGCTCGGCGTGGATGCGCTCGCCGCTCCCCGTGACGTCGTCGAGGTGCACGAAGATGTGCCAGGAGTCCAGCTCGCTGCGGCAGCGCCAGTACAGGACCACGCGCGTGTGCTGCCCCGGCACCATCGGCGACGGGTCGGCCGTGTACCCGACGAGCTCGATGGCGCCGTTGCCGAAGGTCGCGCCCACGGGCGTCAGATTGGGCGGCGTCTGGCGCACCAGCACGTCTTGGAGGCGCGAGCGGTCCACCGCCGGCCGCGACGGCGACTCGGGCGCGGGCCGCTCGATGCACGACGCGAGCGACACGGACAGCACAGACAGCGCGAGGACACGGATCGGCTTCATGCGGTGGCCCTACTTCTCGTGCATCACGTTGGCGCCCGACCAATCGGCGGGCGGCGGCGACTTCACGTAGCGGCGGCAGCGCTCGGCCAGCACCTTCGCGGCCTCGTCGGGCTGCCCGCGCGCCACCGACACCTGGTCGAACTTGTCGGCCGCGTCGGTGAACATGCGCTTCTTGTACAGCTCCAGCCCGTCGCGGTGGAGCTGAATCGAGTTGATGCGCCCGTCGTCGACCTTGCCGCGCTCGCCCACGAGCTCGTACACCAGCACCGCCTGCGCGCGGCCCTTCACGGCCACCCAGTCGACCGGCCGCAGGATGAGCCGCCCCTGCAGCGCGTTCGCGGTGGCCTCGCCGAGCAGGATCTGCGTGCCGTAGCTCTTGTTGAGCCCCTCGAGCCGGCTGGCCAGGTTCACCGCGTCGCCGACCACGGTGTAGTTCATGCGCTCGGGCGAGCCGATGTTGCCCACGACCACCGTGCCGCTGTTGATGCCCATGCGCGCGCGGAACTCGGGCCGCCCCTGCGAGCGCCACTGCACCTGCATCTGCTCCAGCTTGGCCGACATGCGCAGCGCCGAGATGCACGCCGAGTACGCGTGGTCCTCGAACGGCCGCGGCGCGCCCCAGAAGGCCATGATCGCGTCGCCGATGAACTTGTCCACGGTGCCCGTGTTCGCGCGCACCACCTCGCTCATCGCCGACAGATAGTCGCCGAGGGCGGTGACGAGCTCGTCCGGGTCCATCTGCTCCGAGAGCGTGGTGAAGCCCTCGAGGTCCGAGAAGTAGATCGTGAGCTCCTGCTTGTGCCCGCCCAGCTTGGCCTCTTCGCCGCTCTCCAGGAGGTCCTTCACGAGCTGCGTCGGCACGTAGCGCGCGAAGCTGCGCAGGCCCGACTTCATGCGGTCCGTGGCCTCCGCCATCGAGGTCACCTCGCGCACCGCCCAGCGCTTGCCCGTCTGCAGCTTGCCCTCAGACAGCTCGAAGCGGCCGACGCGGTCCATCTCCTCGCCGATCTGCTTCATGCCGTACGCCACGCGCGAGGCCAGCATCGCGCCCATGCCCGCCGCGAAGATCATGACCACCAGCCCGACCAGCACCGCGAACATGGCCTGCTTGCGCGCCTCGCCGAAGTAGTCGTCCTTGGGCGCCACGCCCAGCGCGATCCAGTCGATGCCCGACTCCTTGGGGAACTCCTCCGCGATGACGAGCAGGTCTCCGGTGGCGAAGTCGCGCGAATCGACGCCGCGCTTGACCAGCTCGGTCCACGCCTTCTGCAGCATCGGGTCGGGGTGCGTGTACGCGTGCGCGATCTGCAGGCTGCCGTCGCTCGCCTGCTCGGTGACGAGGCCGCTCGGGTGGCCCACCACCTGGCCGAGCGCGGTGACGAGGTAGACCCTG
>JAFEBC010000783.1 GCA_018266095.1 Deltaproteobacteria bacterium | reverse complement strand
CGGTGCTGCTCGTCGATGATGACGAGGCCGAGCTTGTTGAAGGTGGTGCCCTCCTCGGCCAGCGCGTGCGTGCCCACCACGAGCTGCGCCGTGCCCGACTGCACGAGGCGCCCTGCGTGCGCCCGCTCGCGCTGCGAGAGCGCGCCGATGACGAGCTCGACGTGGACGTTGGTGCCCTTGAGCATCGCCCGCAGCGAGCGCGCGTGCTGCTCGGCGAGGATCTCCGTGGGCGCCATCAGCGCGGCCTGCCAGCCGTCCTCGATGGCGATGCGCGCGGCGCAGAGCGCCACGGCGGTCTTGCCCGAGCCGACATCGCCCTGCAGCAGGCGGTTCATCGGCTCCGGCCGCCGCATGTCCTTGGCGATCGCGGACACAGCCCGCCGCTGCGCGCCCGTGAGCGGCCAGGGCAGCGCGGTGGTGATGCGGTGCATCGCCTCGTCGGTGGCGCGGAAGGAGATCCCGGGCTCGACCTTCAGGCCCCGCCGCTTGAGCGCGAGCCCGAGCTGCACCAGGAAGAGCTCCTCGAACGCGAGCCTGCGGTGCGGCTGCCCACCCGGCCGTCCGCGCGCGGCGTCGTCGGCGCTGGCCACGGGGAAGTGCGACTCGCGCAGCGCCTCGCCCAGCGGAAGGAGCCCGCGCCGCTCGATGAGCTCCTTGGGCAACAGGTCCTGCACGAGGTGCGCGAACTCATCGACCGCCCGCCGCGCGATGCGCCGGTACGTCCGCGACGGCACGTTCTCGATGTCGCTGTACACGGGCGCCACGATGCCGAACGAATCGTCGCCGGCCCGCGGCGTGAGCGACTCGCCCAGCATCACCTGCTCGCCCGCGGCCTCGGAGAGCAGCTCGAGATCCGGGTGCGTCATCGTCTTGCCGCCGCCGCGATAGCCCGCGCGCACCTCGCCCGAGAGCAGCACCCGCGCGCCCGGGGCGAGACGGCGCAAGAGGTCGCCGCGGTAGTGGAACCAGAGGCAGAGGATGTTCCCGCCCGCGGGATCGCGGACCATCACCTCGAGCCGCCGCCTGCGCGCGAAGGCCTCACGCGACTTGCTCACGACGCCGTAGATGACGCAGCGGACGCCGATCTCGGCCTCGTCCACGGTGAGCGGTTTGCGGCGGTCCTCGTACTTGCGCGGGAGGTTCAGCAGGATGTCCGCGACGGTGTTGAGGCCGGCCGCAGCGAGGTGCTCCGCGAGGGCCGGGCCGACGCCGCGCAGGGCTTGGACGGGAGTGGAGACGGGGTCTGAGGGAGCGGAGGGAGGAGGCGCTGCGCGTTGCGCGTTCGCGTGGGACGGTGGCGTTCGCGCCGGCGGTGAGCGTTGCGCGTTGAGGGTTGGCGTTGGCGTTGGCGGCGGCGTTGGCGTTCGCGTTGGCGGCGGCGTTCGCGTTTGCGTTGGCGGCGGCGTTCGCGTTTGCGTTGGCGTTTGCGTTTGCGTTTGCGTTGGCGTTTGCGTTCGCGTGAGCGCCTGCGCCGGGACCTGCGTCAACGCCAGCTTCCCCACGTCCCCCGGCAGCGGCACCCACGCGCCCAGCTCCTGCACCAGCCGCCGCATCGCCTGCTCGCGCTCCGCCGCGCCCGCGCGATCAAACCCGCGCACCACCTGCTCCAAGGCCGCGATCCGCGCGCCCTCCCCGTGCGGACGCGCCGCCTCCAGCGCCCCCAGCGCCAGCGTCTCGAACTCCTTCAACTGCGGGAGCCGCTCGTACCCCACCCGCGCCAGCCACCGCAGCGGCGCGAGGAGCGGCGACAGCGACAGGAGCAACTCGGGACGCGCGGTCACGTCCCCCGGCATCGGCTTAAGCTCCGGCGTCTTCGTCGAGCTTGTACTCGACGAACTCGACCTCGAGCACCTCGTACACGCGCTCGCCGCCGGGCGTCTTGATCTTCACCTCGTCGCCGACCTCGCGGCCGATGAGCCCGCGCGCGATGGGGCTGGTGATGCTGATGCGGCCCTTCTTCAGGTCGGCCTCGGTCTCGCCCACGATCGAGTACTGGGTCTTGTTGCCCGAATCGACGTCCTCGAGCTTCACCGTGGCGCCGAAGACGATGCGGTCGCCCGACAGGCGCGTCACGTCGATGATCTCCGCGCGCGCGAGGCGGTCCTCCAGCATCTGCAGCCGGCCCTCGAGGTGCGACTGCTTCTCCTTGGCCGCGTGGTACTCCGCGTTCTCGCGCAGGTCGCCGTGGTCGCGCGCCGTGGAGATGTCCTGGACGTTCTTCGGACGCTAGACGGCCTTGATGTGCTTGATCTCGCGCCGGATCGCCTCGGCGCCGGCCTTCGTCATCGGGATGTTGTCAGACACGGCGTGCCTCGAGTTCGAAAGACAAAGCTGCTGTCGCCAGGCGCCCCGGAGCGCCTCGACGCTGAAGACCAGTGCAGAACGCGCGCACCTTCACGAAACTGCCGCACGGAATTGCCGACAGACGCTTGCGCGATCAGGATCTTCGCAAGCGAGAGCGGAAAAATCAATCAAAAGCGGCAACAGTCAAGGCAAGGGCAACTGCAACAACTTCAACGCAGAGGCGCGGAGACGCGGAGGTTGGGGTGGGTTGAAGCATCCTACGGACCCCAGGCCAGCACGACGTGCGGATCGGCGATGAGGCCGAAGTAGCGTCCGAACCAGTACGGCATCGACAGGTCCAGCCCCTCGTACATCTGCCGGCCAGACTCGCCCGCGCCGCGCACGCGCTTGGCCGAGAACGGGTCCTTCTCCCACATGAAGCACTGCGTGGGCCGGCGCATCACGGGCAGCGCGGGGTCCGCGTAGCGCGCAGCAGGATCCGGCGTCGACCCCGGGATGTGGATGCCGAGCAGGGTCACGCCCGCGGTGCAGAGATCCACATCGGCCTGCGAGGGCGCCGACACGGTGATCCCCGGCGGCGGATCGGCTTCGTTGTCGAGATCGTAGTTGCGCCGCGGCGTCTCGAGGGCGTCCTTGGTGCCGCCCAGGCTCGCGATCTCGGCCAGCGCGTCCGTCAGGCGCGCGCTCGATTGCCCGGTGGTGCCCGCGTAGAGGATCTCGAACATCGAATCCCGCAGCGTCGACTCCTCCTTGGCCTCGTACTTCTTGGACCAGATGTACTGCGCGAACGCCCGCGACTCCGGGTCGTTGTCCGTCAGCAGCCGGGCCAGGTGCGCCGTGTACACATTCTGCAAGCGGAAGTAGTCCGAGCACGCTTTGGGGATGTGGAACGCGCCCACCGTGCGCTCGACGTCCTTGGCCTTGGCCTTGCCGAAGAGGACCTGGTCGCGCCAGGTCAGGTACTGCGGGTCGTACGTCATCTGATAGGCCGCGAGCGCGTAGTCATCGAGCATCACCGCGTCGCCCGCGCGCGCGCTCGGATAGAAGCCGAAGTCGATGCCGTCCGACTTGTCCCCGTCGCCCTGGCGCAGGAAGAAGAGCAACAGCTTGCCCTCGTAGCCCGGCTGCGTGACGTCGATGGTCAGCTCCGGCTCGGTGGCCATGGTGGCCGGGCAGTCGCGCGGGTACGTCGCGGCGGAGTTCACGTTGTACTGCGGCAGGTAGAACGCCCAGACCTCGTCGAGCTTGGTCAGGTCCGGCTCGTCGGCGTCGGGCGTGTACGTTCCCGAGGTCAGGTACGCGCCGATCTCGTCGCGCAGCGTGGTGTTCTGCGACAGGTTGATCACGCGCGCGATGCGCAGCCGCTTGAGCGAGCAGGTGAAGTGCCGCGCCATCGCCTCCTTCACCACCGGGTCCTTCACCAGCGGATACGCGAGCGGGAACGAGTTCCACGGGCCGCTGTACGCGTCGATGGACACGTGCCCGTCCCAACTCGGCCGCGAGGGCGTGGTGGTCGTGCCGTCGGCGGTGGGGATGCCCTGCGTGTAGTAGGCCGGGAACAGCGAGAGCTTGTTCGCCGGGATGTCGAAGCGGCCGGTGTCATCGAACGCGCGCTCGACCATCGCGTACCCGTTGCGAATCTTGGTGCCCGGCGGCACCGCGGCCATGTTGAAGCGCGCGAGATAGCCGTCCATGCCCGTGGCCTCGAAGTCGAGCAGGTCCGCGTTGACGAACTTGAGCATGCGCGCGTAGTCGGCGTCAGCGCCCGTGACCGCGTAGCGGAAGGTGGCGGCGATGGCGGCGTGGCCGGTCCAGTTGGCCGAGTCGCCGTAGTCGTCCCAGGCCTCGAGGTACTGCTCGTCGGACCACTTCGACTCCGGGTCCGCGGGTGTCATCGGCGTGGTGTGGCGGCGCTCGACCACCTGGCCCTCGACGGTGGTCCACTTGTCGAGCCAGCGCTCGTAGAGATACGTGCGGCGCGCGAGCGGATCGACCGCGGCGTCATCGACGAAGGCCTTGG
>JAFEBC010000782.1 GCA_018266095.1 Deltaproteobacteria bacterium | reverse complement strand
CGCAGGCGCGGCGAACAGAGCGACACAGAGCGCGACGACCGATCCTCGCATGGCGACCCCCAGGTCGGATGAGCGACAACGATCTAGCGCCAGGCGCGCCGGTCGCGTCAAGGGGTGCCGGGCACAAGGGCGGGTCAGCGCTCGATCACGAGGTAGAGCGCGATCCCCACGCCCACCACCGAGGCGAACCCGCGCAGCCAGGGCGCGGGCACGCGGCGCACCACGCGCACGCCGAAGTAGCCGCCGAGGATGGAGCCGATGGCCAGCGGGGCTGCGTCGCGCAAGACGAGCGCGCCGGTGGGGTGCCGGGCCTCCAGGACGACGAAGGTGAGGGCGCCGAAGCTGTTGTTGAGCGCGGCGCAGAGGACCTTGAGCGCGTTGGTCTCGTCGAGCGGGCGCGCGAGCAAGAGGCCCATCACGGCGAGGAAGAGGATGCCCTGGCCTGCGCCGAAGTAGCCGCCGTAGACCGAGACGGCGAGCGCGGCGGAGGCGATGACGAGCGGGCCCGCGCTCACGGTGCGGGGACCCGCAGCGCGGCCGAGCCAGCGGGCGACGAGCGGTTGCAGCGCGAGCAGGGCCGCGGCGGCGGTGAGGAGCGCGGGCACCACCTGCGCGAAGACGGCGCCGCCCAGGTGCAACAGGAGCCAGGCGCCCAGGATGCCGCCCGCGATGGAGGGCACGGTCACGAGCAGGGCCTCGCGGCGCAGGCGCCACAGCTCGGCGCGGTAGGCCCACACCGAGCCGAAGCCGCCGGGGAGGAGGCCCACGGTGGAGGTGGCGTTGGCCGCGATGGACGAGAGGCCGACCGCGAGCAGGGAGGGGAAGCTGAGCAGGGACCCGCCGCCCGCGGCCGCGTTGACGGAGGCGGCCAGCGCGCCCGCGAGGACGAGCCAGAGGTCCGCCTGCGTCATCTGGCCGGCCGGATCGAGTGCCGCAAGAGGATGAGCCGCGTCATGAGCCAGCCGATGCCGAGGCCGAGGATGAAGCCGGCCAGGACGTCGGTGGGCCAGTGCACGCCGAGGTGGATGCGCGACCAGCCGACCGCGAGCGCGAGCACGGTCACGGCGGGGCCGACCCCGGGCGTGGTCCAGGCCGCCACCATGGCCACCGCGGCGACGTTGGTGGCGTGGTTCGAGGGGAAGGCGTAGCCGGGCCCGCAGCCGTCGATGGCGGTGACGAGGTCGGGGCGCTCGCGGCACGGGCGCTGGCGCTGGAAGATCGGCTTGACCAGGTGGCTCGTGCCGAAGTCGGAGACGCCGGCCGTGGCCAGGAGCACCACCGCGCCCCAGATCCCGTGCGGAGACTTCCAGGCGACGTACGCGGCGAGCAGCACCAGCATGCCCAGGAGCGAGGGCGTCGAGGAGAGGGCCATCGCCAGGCGGTCGAGCGCCGGGTGGCCCGGGCCGTTGAGAAGATCGAGGACCTCCCAATCGAGAGGGAGCGCTGGCGTCGCGAACAGCACGCGCGCAACCTACACCACGGGCCGCCGGGACCCCAGCAAAGGCGCGCGAACGGTCCTCCTGGCAGCGGCGGCATGATTTCCGCTCGCGGCGATGCGTGGAATCCTGCAATATCGCTGCGGTCGGCGGTGGCTTGGCCGGCGGCATCGGATGGGGCGGGCTTGAGCAGTCTCGAACACACGAGCGAGCGCGAGCTGGCGACGGCCTGCGCCGATGGTCAGCGGCAGGCGTGGTCTGAGCTCATCCGCAGGCACTCGCGGCGGGTGACGCTGGTGCTCGTGCGCACGCTGCCGGGCGCGAGCCTGTCCGAGCTCGACGACGTGCGGCAGGAGGTGTGGACGCGGCTGCTCCTCAATGATCGCGCGGCCTTGCGCGGGCTGCGCTTCGAGCTCGAGGGGTCCTTGGCGGCGTACCTCGCGCAGGTGGCGCTGCGGGTGGCCATCGATCACGGGCGGCGCCGGGCGGTGCGGCTGCAGCCGGGTGAGGGGCTGGAGGCGGCGATGCCCATCGCGCACCCGCAGGCCTCGCAGGAGAACCGCGTCATCGACGAGGACCTGCGCAGGCGCGTGTCGCAGGCGCTGGAGCGGGTGGTCGAGGGCGACAACGGGCCGCGCGATCTGGCCGTCCTGAAAGCACATTTCGAGGACGGCCTGAACCCGGCCGAGATCGAGCGGATGGGGTTCGGCCTGGGCGCGAAGGGGGTCGAATCGCTGGTGCGGCGGGCGAAAGAGAAGCTCACCGCCATTTTCTCAGAAGGAGTTTCAGTTGGTCGTGCGTCCTAGCTCATGGAGGTCGAAGTGACCGTGGGGGCCGGATGTCCTACGCCGCAAGAGTTGGCGGCGTTTGTCTCGTCCAGAGGGGGCGGGGCGTCCGGTGCTGCGGCGTTCGTCGATTCCGTGGGTCCGCACGTGCCAGCCCGGCTGGGGGGACACTCTGATCCACGCGAATTGACGGCGTCGCAGCGCCGGCGCATCGAAGAGCACGTCGGGGGCTGTCGAGCGTGTCGCGAGCAACTCGCGGCGCTCGCGGCCCTGATCTTTCCCGAGACGCCCGAAGAGTCGTCGCTCTTGGACGCGCTGGAGCACGGCGCGCCGGAGCGGGTGCTGGCGCGGGTCGACGCGGGGCCGCAGGTCTCGAATGAGGTGGTGACGCCGGTGCGCGGGCTCTCGCCGGTGCGGGCGCTCCCCAGGCGGAGCCGTGCGCGGCGGTGGGCCTTGGGCGCGGGCGGGCTCGTGGCGGCGGCCGCGGCGGTGCTCGTGGTGCTGGCGCCCTCCGACCCGATGTCCGAGGTGGCGGCGCTGCAGGGCAAGTCGCGTCCGCTGGAGGCCGCGCTGTCGGGCCTTCCCTACGCGCCCTATGCGCCCACGCGCGGTGCGGTCGAGGCGCGGCCGGGGCTCGATCGCACGCTGCGCAAGCTGCTCGAGGCGCAGGAGAAGCTGCGGCCGCAGGCAGATCGCGCGCTGGCCACTTTCTATGTGCTGCGCTCGGGGCCGGGCGACGCGGCGCGCGCGCGGGAGCTGTTCTCGCGGGGCGGCGGGCCGGATGTGCTCAACGATCGCGGGGCGGCGCTGTTCGCGCGGGGCGACCTGTTCGGGGCGCTCGATCTCTTCCTGGAGGCGTTGAACACGGAGCCCAAGCACCGGTCGGCGCAGTTCAACCGCGCGCTCGTCCTCTCGCGCCTGGTGCCCGAGGCGGCGGTCGAGCAGTTCCGCGCGCTGGCGAGGTCGGACCCGCAGTCGCCCTTCGCGCAGGAGGCGGCGGAGCGGGCGCAGCGGCTGGCGGCGGAGATGGAGGCGGCCGAGAAGACGGCGTCCCCCTACACGCGGCGGCGCGAGGCGTGCGTGGCGCTGCTCTCGGCTGCGACTCCGGAGCAGCTCCAAGAGGCGAGGGCGAAGCTCCTGGCGCTGCCGGTGGCGCTGCGGCTGGACGCCGACCCGATCCTGGCGCTGATGAGCACGTGGACTCCGGCCCAGCTCGCCGCGCACGGGCGGCGCTTCGAGCAATATCGCGAGCTGCGCGGGCGGACGATGGCGGGCAAGGTCGAGCCGGCCGAGCTGGCGAAGTTCGCCGCGGACGTGGCGGCCGATCCGCTCATCGCCGTGCCGGCCCTGCAGCTCCAGGCGTTCCGGCTGCACGCGCTGGGCGATCGCCGCGGGCGCGACCAGCTCTACCTGCGCTCGCTCGAGGTGTGCGCCAAGGTCGGCTGCATGCTGGAGAGCAAGGCCATCGCCACCGACGAGCTCGCCGATGACGCGGCGGCCGATGGCGACCTGGTCGAGGCGCGCAAGTGGCAGAACCAGGCGGAGGCGTGGTTCTCGTCCATCGACGCCGAGCTGATGCTCTCGGAGGTGCAGCGCAAGCGGGCCAACCGGCTCTTGAGCGGCGAGGGGATGCTCGACGAGGCGCAGGAGGGCGTGACCCTGTCGCTGCGGACGCTGTCCATGGCGTCGGGCGTGCGCAGCTCGATCGAGTACGCGCGGGCCTGGGCGCTGGCCGTGGCGGGTGAGGTGAGCGCGCGGCGGGGGTACACGCGGGCCGCGTACGAGCTGCAGCGCATCGGGTTCGGGCTGGCGCTGAAGGCGGGGCCGGAGTCGGGGCACGCGCTGCAGTTGGGCGGGGCGATGACCGAGAGCGCGGTGCTGCTCGGCATCGCGGGCGACACGCGGACCATGCTCGAGCGCGAGCTGTTGGCCAATCCGTCGGGGGCGTGGCAGGTGTCGTTGCATCGCTGGCTGGCGCAGCTTGATCTGGAGCGCGACGACGTGAAGTCGGCGCTGGGGCACCTCGACGCGGCGCTGGCCAAGGCGGACCTGGCGGGGAACAGCCTGGTGGCCGATCTGCAACGCCTGCGCGGGGTGGCGCTGCTCAAGGTCGGGCGGGCGGCCGACGGGCGCGCGGCGCTGCTGACCGCGGTGGGGCTCGACGAGAAGCTCGTGGGGCAGGCGACGGATCCGGGCGCCGACCAGGCGGACATCCATCCGGGCGTCGCCGCTGCGGTGGCGTGGGCGGACGCGAGCCGGGCCGAGGTGCTGGAGCCGGGCGATCTCCTGGTGCCGCTCGATCGGCTGCGGGCCGCGAGCGTGCATGCGCAGGCGGTCGCGGACGGCTGGGCCCGGAAGCTGCCCGCGGGGCTGTGCGTGGTGGCGCTCCTGCCGGCCGAGGGGCGTACGCTGGTCGTGCAGGTGCCCGGCGCGGTGCAGGAGCGGCCGATCGAGGGGGCGGCGCTGGCGTCGCTGGTGGCCTCGGCGCAGCGCGAGCGGGCGCAGCAGCTCGAGGGCAAGGGGCAGGCGAGCGTGGCGCAGGACGAGCTGGCGCGGGCGCTCTTCCCGCAGGGGAATCCGCTCTGCGCAGGGGCGCGCGAGCTGTGGCTCCTGGCGACAGGGCCGCTGCAGCGGGTGGATCTGACGGCGCTGCCCATCGGCGGCGTGCCGCTCGCGCTCTTGCAGCCGACCGGGGTGGTCACCAGCCTCGCGCGGCTCCTGGTGCCGGAGCAGCGCGGCCTCGGGCGGGATCCGGTCTTCGTGCACGACATCCCCGCGAACGACGATCAGGTCGAGCTGCCGGCGGCCGCGCTGGAGCGGCAGGCGCTGCTCGAGGCCACCGCGCAGGGGCAGACGGTGGCGGCGGAGCTCTCGGGGGAGCGGGCCACGCCGGAGGCCGTGCTGGCGCGGTTCGCGGACGCGTCGCTGTTGCATCTCTCGGTGCACGGCGTGACGGGCGACAGCGAGGGCGGTCGGGGGGCGCTGCTCCTGGCCGGGCCGCAGCCGCGCTTGTCGGCCTCCACGGTGGCGCAGGCCAAGCTGTCGGCGCAGGCGCGCGTGGTGCTGCCGGCGTGTCACGCGGCGTCGCCCTCGATCTCGGGGCTGCCCTTCGCCTTCGCGCGCGCGGGCGCGGGCACGGTGGTGGCCGCGGCGGGGCCGGTCGACGATGGCGCGGCGGGCGCGTGGAGCGGGGCCTTCTATGCGGCCCTCCAGCGTGGCGAATCGTCGACGGCGGCCAACCACGAGGCGCTGCGCAAGCTCGCGGCGTCGGGCGGGCGGCCGGCCTGGTTCGTGGTCATGCGGTGAGCACCTTGAAGCGCTGATTCGAGCAGCCTGGCAGCCCCACGCAGACAGGAGGCGAAGATGGCAACCAAGAAGCCGGTGAAGAAGTCCCCCAAGCCGAAGGCCGCGTCCAAGAGCACCAAGAAGCCCAAGACGCCGGCGAGGCACATCGAGGCGAAGTCCGCGGCGGGGACCAGGAGCTTTCTCTTTGGCGACTGCATCGTCGAGCAGAAGGGCGGCACGCTCACCATCTCCCTGCCGCCCGGCCCGGTGACCATCGAGAGCAAGAGCCTGGGCAGCGGCGGCGTGATCTCCTCGGCCGAGCCCCTGCACGCGGCGTCCGTCACCATCAAGTGCGCAGGCAAGGCGCACGCGCGCGCCGACGGCTCGGACTACCCGCCGCGTCCGCGGTGGGATGGCGGCACCAAGGTCGTCTTCCAGGGAGGGGCCTCGTTCGGCCGCGTCCTCCTGGCGCAGCCCATGCTGCTCGTGCGCGCGCAGGTCACGGGCGTGAGCGGCCTCCCCAAGGGCCAGACGCTGGCGGGCGACACCATCACCTTCGAGGTCGACGAGACGCACGCCAAGGCCCGCGAGGGCGCGGTGGGCGACCCGGGCTCCGGCGGCGGAGGCGGGCCGCACGATCCGTATCCTTAGCGGCGACGGAGTTTCAAAACTGCCGGGCGGGCAGCCTGATCAAGCGGCGCTCCACGATCCGGTTTCCCTGACGGGAAACCTCCACCAGGGGTGAGCTCCGCTCCCCCTGGGCGTAACAAGCGACGGCGCTCCGAAACTGCCGGGGCGACGCCCGATCAAGCGGCGCTCCATGATCCGGTTTCCCTGACGGGAAACCTCCACCAGGGGTGAGCTCCGCTCCCCCTGGGCGTAACAAGCGACGGCGCTCCGAAACTGCCGGGGCGACGCCCGATCAAGCGGCGCT
>JAFEBC010000781.1 GCA_018266095.1 Deltaproteobacteria bacterium | reverse complement strand
TCCGGCCAGGGCGCGCTCTGCGCGAACTGCACCGCCGCGGCGATCTCCGCGTCGACCTCGCTCTGGAGCTGCGTGAGCCGCGCGTCGTCGAGCAGGCCCTCCGCGCGCAGCTTCGCGACCACGAGCGCGATCGGATCCTTGGCCTTGAGCGCGTTCATCAGCTCGGCCGGCCGCTCCTCGCGCGTCAGCGTCGAGTGCGGCCCCAAGCGCGCGCACTCGAGGATCACGAGCTGCGGACCTTGCCCCGCGCGGGCCGCATCGACCGCGCGCTGGACCGTGTCCGCGACCGCGTCCACCTCTGCGCCATCCGCCTCGTGCGTGCCGAGCCCGAACGGCTCGCCGAGCTCGCTCAGCGTCTTCGCCGCGACCGCGTCCTGCACGCGCGTCGACACTGCGTAGCCGTTGTTGCTGCACACCAAGACGAGCGGCAGCCGCCACAGCGCCGCGAGGTTCATCGTCTCGTGCAAGGAGCCCGCGCCCAGCGCGCCATCGCCGAAGAGCACCAGCGCCACCGCGCCCGTCTTCAGTTGCTGCTGCGCCAGCGCCACGCCCGCGGCCACAGTGAGATTTCCGCCCACCACCGCGTGCGCGCCGAAGAAGCCGATCGACGGCATCGACACATGCCCGCGGCCCGCGTGTCCTCGATTGGGCCCGCCATCGCGCCCGAGCAGCTCCGCGAGCAGGCCGCCCGGAGGGACGCCGCGCGCGAGCGAGGGCGCGATCGAGCGCCCGCTGCACAAGAGCTGATCCGTGCGCCCCAGCGCCGCGCAGACGCCGACAGCGACCGCCTCCTCACCCAGGCTCAAGAGCTGGAAGCCCGGGTTCTTCTGCGCGAGCAACGCGCGCTCGAATGTGCGCACGAGCATCATCGCGCGCAGTCGCCGCAAGCGCTCCTCGGCAGTCGTGTGCGCCACCGGCTCCATCGCTCAGGCCGGCACCGCGGCCGCCGCAGGCTTGCGCGCGAGGCGCACCATCAGCATCAGCACGGCGATGCCCACGAACGTCAACGCCGCGTCCACGGCCAGCGCGCCGCGCGAGCCTATCGCCTCCGCGTGGCCCGGCAGCTTCAGCTCGGAGGCCGCGCCATCCAGCGAGGTCACGTAGCTCGAAGCGAGGTTGGCGATGGCGATGAACACCGTGTACTTCGTCGCCGCCGCCACGCTGGGCCCAACCATCTCCAGGATGAACGCCGCCAGCGTGGCGAACGCGATCCCGTTGGCGAAGTTGTAGAGCAGGACGCCCCACGTATACGTCGTGGGCGTCATGGGCGCGAGCATCATGGCGATGCCCGAGAGCGCAGTCAGCCCGCCCGAGATCCCGTACGCCACGCGCCGGTTCATCTTGTCCGCGACATAGCCGCCGAGCAGCGAACCGAGCGCTCCCACCACGCCACCGCCGAGGCCGTTCACCCACTCGACGACCTCCTCGGAGGCCTTGTAGTCGACCGACATCGCGGAGAAGAGGTTGGTCAGCGCGCCCGCCCCGACCGGCATCAGGCAGATGACGATGCCCGTCCAGCCATCGCGCGCGCTCACGGCCTTCCACACGTCCTTGAAGATGGAGATGATCTTCAGCTCCATCGCCTTGAGCGCCGAGCCTCCCGCCTCGTTGATGGACATGTCGTGCGGATGCGGCTCGTCGATGAAGAGAACGGAGAGCGCGGTCAGGAGCACGAGGACCCCGAGCGTGATGCCCGCGATCTGCGTGTTGGCCTTCGACGCCACCAAGATGAGGACCGCGCCGAGGATGCTGGTCGCCCCCACGTTGCCCGCCATGCGCCAGCCGCCCGCCGCGCCCTGGTGCGCCGGATCGGTCGTGGCCGCCATCAGTCCATCCGCGGCCGCGGCCGAGGTGGTGCCCGCGATCTGCAGGAGCGTGGCGAGCAGCGTGAACTGCTGCATGTGGTGCGCCGGATCCGGCAGGTACGCGAGCGCGATCGTGAGCAGCGCAGTGGCGATGGTCAGCCCCACGAACCACAGCTTGCGGTGCGAGCCGATGTCGAGCGTCGGCGCCCAGATGAACTTGAGCGCGTGCGGCGACATGGCCACGCCGGACATGATGCCGATGTCCTTGAGCGACACGCCCTGCTGCGCGAGCCACAGCGGCGCCGCGATCGACAGATAGCCGACGGCGGCGGCGAAGGGCAGGATGGTGATTCCGAACACGAACGGCTTGGTCGGTCGATGAGTCATGAAGTTTTGCACTCTACACGGGATCTGCCGCGGCCCGCTTGACAGGCGCGCTCCGCGAAGGGACAGGTGCGTGATGCGCTCACGTCTCGTCGCGTCGCTGCGGCCGGTGCCGGTCCTCCTCGGAGCGATCGCCCTCCTCACCGCCTGCATGCCCACCATCCCGCAGCGCTCGTTGCCGCCGCAGCCGCCGCCCGCGCCGCCGGATCTGCCCGCGCTCGCGCCCTGTGCGCTCGTGCACCAGACGAGCGAAGAGGACCTGTCGAACGGCGCGCGCGGCTGGTTTCGCGGCACCTGGATGTCGCAGTACTCGACCTTCCTCATCCGGCATCCGAAGGGCGTCTATCTCATCGACGCGTCGATGGGCTCGGACACCGCGGGCGATCTCGACAAGAGCCCGTTCTGGTTCCGCCTCCAGTTCGGTGACGCCAAGAGCGCCAAGCCGCTGAAAGTCCTGCTCGCTGAGGCGGGCGTGAAGCCGGAGGAAGTGACCGCGGTGCTGCTCACGCACACGCACTGGGATCACACCGGAGGCCTCGCGGAGCTGCCCAACGCGCGCGTGATCATGTCGGCGGCGGACGCGGATTGGATCTTGAAGCAGCAGGACTTCCTCATCGAGGGCAACATGCCCAGGCACTTCGACACCGTGAAGGACCGCATCGATCGGCTGAAGTTCGACGGGCCGCCCACGGACGGCTTCCCTGCGTCGCAGGACGTGCTCGGCGACGGCTCGATCATCGCAATCCCCACGCCGGGCCACACGCGCGGCTCGACGAGCTACTTCGTGCGCTCGAGCGACGGGCACCGCTGGCTCTTCATCGGCGACGCGGCCTGGGTGAAGGAGGGCTTTGAAGAGCCGGCCACCAAGGGACGTCTGGCGAGCACCGTCGTGGACCAGGACAAGCAGCAGACGGCCGACACGCTCGCGCTCCTGCACGAGGTGTACGCGGCCAAGAACGCCACGCTGGTCACCGCGCACGACGCGCGCACCTGGCAGGACGTTCCGCTCTGCAAGGCTCCCGCAACAGTCGTGAAGTAGACTCTTCGCAACCGCACAAGGACGCTCTCGACGATGCTGTGGTTCCTCGCCGCCCTGCTCGCCGCACCCACGCCCGCGCCGGTGCACCACAAGACCAAGCTCGCGGTGATGGACGTGCGGCTGAGCGCGGAGCTCGAGCCCGCGTACGGGCCGTTCCTGACGCAGGTGCTGGCGGGCGAGGTGGCCGATCGACGTGGGCTCGCGCCGCTGGTTTCGGCGGACATCCGCGCGCTCCTGGGCTTCGAGAAGACGCGGCAGAACCTGGGCTGCGACGAGAACAGCGAGTCGTGCATGGCCGAGCTCGCGGGCGCGCTGGGCGTGGACGAGGTGGTGCACGCGAGCGTGGCGGTGGCGGGCGCGCAGTACCTGATCACGGTGACGCGGCTCGATGCGCACAAGGCGCTGCCGCTGGGGCGCTTCGCGGATTCGACGCCGCGCGATCAGGCCGCGCTGGTGCACGCGATGCGAGTGGCCGCTTGGAAGTTGTTCGGGGGCGCCGAGCCTGCGCCGCTGCCTCCGCCGCCGATCGCCGAGCCGGCGCGCGCGCCTTCCACCTCGACGGCCGCGGCTGCTCAACCCGCACCTGAAGCCGCTCCTGCGGCTGCCACCGAGGCGCCGCGAGACACCTCGAACACGCGCCGCACCTGGGCGATCGTGGCCGCCGCAGGCGCGGTGGGGCTCGCGGGCACAGGTGCAGGCTTCGGCCTCGTGGCCTTGCACGCTGCGAATCAGAACGACTCTGCCACCGCGCGTCCCCGTGCCCACGCGGCGGATCTCTTTTTCGCTGGAGCCGCGCTCACTGGCGCGGCGGCCGTGTGGCTCTGGCTCGGCGGCGCTGACGCATCGGCCAGCTCTTCCACGCAGGCCGCGATCGCGCCCGCGTCGCACGGCGCAGCGCTCGTCGTCGCGAGGTCGTTCTGATGCGCGCGCGGCTCGTGGGCGGGATCGGCCTCGCGCTCGCGTTGTCCCTCTGCGCGTCGTCGGGCTGCACGCTCATCGTCGAAGGCAAGCTGTCGAGCGACGCGGGCCCGGTCGACGCTGCCGCGAGCGACGCGGGTGAGGACGCAGGCACCGAGGACGACGGTGGTCATCGCGATGGCGGCGGCGGGCGCGACGCGGGCGCTGACGCTGGAGCGGACGCGGGCGCTGACGCTGGAGCAGACGCGGGCGCTGACGCTGGAGCGGACGCGGGCCCCTGCGAGGAGCTCGGCTTCGATGATGGCTTCACCCCCG
>JAFEBC010000780.1 GCA_018266095.1 Deltaproteobacteria bacterium | reverse complement strand
CGGCGTCATCTTCAAGTTCCTCTTGGGCGGCGAGCTCGGCTCGATCGAGGCGCAGTACCACGAGGAGATCTACCGCCTCACGATCATCGACGGCCTCACGCAGGCGTACAACAAGCGCTACCTCTTGGACTTCCTCGAGCGCGAGATGGCGCGCTGCTCGCGGCACGGGCGCCCGCTGTCGCTGCTCCTCTTCGACATCGACCACTTCAAGAAGATCAACGACTCGCTCGGACACCTCGCCGGCGACTACGTCTTGCGCGAGCTGGCGGCGGCCTTGAAGTCGCGGATCCGCCGCGAGGAGTGCTTCGCGCGCTACGGCGGCGAGGAGTTCGCGGTGGTGCTCCCCGAGACCGGGCACGACAACTCCGTCTACCTCGCGGAGAAGATGCGCAAGCTCATCGAGGGCCACAAGTTCGAGTTCGAGGGCAAGGCCATCAAGGTCACGATCTCGGGCGGCGTCATCGACATGATGTCGGAGCACGATCACCCGCTCGCCTTCCTCAAGGCCGCCGACGGCCGGCTGTACGAGGCCAAGCGCCAGGGCCGCAACCGCATCGTGGGCAAGTAGATGTCGGAGCTGCGGCGCGATCCGCTCAATGGGCGCTGGGTGATCATCGCGCCCGAGCGCGCAGACCGGCCCAACGCGTTCTTGCGCCGCGCGCCGATGGACGAGCCGATGAGCTCGCCGTTCCTCCCCGGAAAAGAGCAGCTCACGCCGCCCGAGGTGTTCGCGCTGCGCGAGCCCGGGTCGTCGTGGAACGGGCCCGGATGGAACGTGCGCGTGGTGCCCAACCGCTTCCCCGCGCTGCGCACCGAGACGGTCCTCGCGCGCAAGGGCACGGGCCTCTTCGACCAGGTCTCGGGCACGGGCGCGCACGAGGTCATCGTCGAGTCGCCCGATCCGCGCGGGCACCTGGGCACCCTGCCGCAAGAGCAGGTCCAGCGCGTCCTCTCCGCCTGGGCCGAGCGCATCCGCGATCTCTCGCGCGACACGCGCCTGCGCTACGCGCAGCTCTTCCAGAACCACGGCCAGGCCGCGGGCGCCACCGTCTCGCACCCGCACGCGCAGCTCATCGCGCTGCCGCTCGTGCCGCCGGACATCGTGGAGGAGTTGGCCGTCGCGCGCGCGCACTTCGAGGAGAAGGAGCGCTGCCTGACCTGCGATGTCCTGGCGCAGGAGCGCGAGGACAGAAGCCGCGTCGTGCTGGAGACGGCCACGGTGCTCGCGCTCGCGCCCTACGCCTCGCGCAGCCCCTTCGAGGTGCAGCTCTTCCCCAAGGCGCACAAGAGCGCCTTCGAGCGCACGAGCGACGCCGAGCTCGCGGGCCTCGCGGACGCGCTGCGCCTCGTCCTGGGAAAGCTCGACGTCGCGTTGGAGAAGCCCGCGTACAATCTCTTCCTCGTGACCCAGCCCCTCCGCGAACCCGACGCGCCGCACGCCCATTTTCGCCTGGGGGTGCGTCCGGCACTTGCGCTCTGGGGCGGATTCGAGTGGGGTGCTGGGCTCACCATCAACCCGACGGCGCCCGAAGAGGCCGCTCGGTTCCTGAGGCAGACGGAGGTGCCGTCGTGAAGATCCTCATGGTGGCCTCCGAGGCCGCGCCCTTCGCCAAGACCGGCGGCCTGGGCGATGTCATCTCCGCCCTGCCTCGCGCGCTCGCCGCCCGCGGGCACGACGTGCTCGTGGTCCTGCCCAAGTACGCCCTGATCGACGAGCAGCACGCGCTGCGCGACACCGGCCGCCGCATCCAAGTGCCGATCGCGGGCACCGACTGGTCGGCGGGCCTCTTCCTCACCGCGCCCGCCGAGCGGCTGCGCTACCTGTTCCTCTCCAACGAGGCCTACGACCGCCAGGGCGGCCTCTACGGCGTCAACGGCAAGGACTTCCGCGACAACCACAAGCGCTTCGCCCTGCTCTCAGTGGGCGCGCTCCTCGCCGCGCGGCAGATGAACTTCGTGCCCGACGTGGTGCACGCGCACGACTGGCAGGCCGCGCTCGTGCCGCTCGTCTTGAAGCGCGGCTTCGGGGGACTCGTCTCGCCCTTCCGCGTGCCGAGCCTCTTCACGGTGCACAACCTCTCGTTCCAGGGCCTCTTCCCCAAGGAGGCGATGACCGACCTCGCGCTGCCCGCGGACCTCTTCCACCCGGACGCGCTCGAGTTCTACGGCCAGCTCTGCCTCCTCAAGGCCGGGCTCGTGTTCGCGGACAAGCTGTCGACGGTGAGCCCGAGCTACCGCGAGGAGTCGCTCTTGGATCAGGAGCACGGCGCGGGCCTCGATGGCCTGTTGCGCTGGCGCGAGAAGGACCTGCACGGGATCCTGAACGGCGCGGACGCCACGGTGTGGAACCCGGAGATCGACGCGCACCTGCCCGCGCGCTACTCGGCCAAGGACCTCGCCGGCAAGGCCGCGTGCAAGGCCGCGCTGCAGAAGGAGGTGGGCCTGCACCCGGAGATGAAGGCGCTCCTGTGCGGCACCATCGGGCGCTTCTCGGCGCAGAAGGGCATGGACCTCTTGGCCGACGCGATCCCGCGGCTCGTGGAGCGCGGCGGGCAGCTCGTGGTCCTGGGCACCGGCGACGCCGAGATCGAGAAGAAGCTCAACGAGCAGGCCGCGCGCTTCCCGGGCCGGGTGGCGATCGTGAACCGCTTCGACGACGGGCTCGCGCACCGCATCGAGGGCGGCTCGGATCTCTTCCTCATGCCCAGCCGCTATGAGCCCTGCGGGCTCAACCAGCTCTACTCGCTGCGCTACGGCACCTTGCCGCTCGTGCACGCGGTGGGCGGGCTCAAGGACACCATCGAGGACGCCGCGCCGCACGGGAAGCAGCCGGGCGCCCAGGGCTTCGGCTTCCGCTTCGAGGGCGCGCACGCTGACTCGCTCATCGGCGCGCTCGACCGCGCCCGCGCGCTCTACAACGACCACGACGCCTGGAAGGCCACCGTGCTCCGCGCCATGGCCCTCGAGTTCCCCTGGGACGCCGCCGCCGGAAAGTACGAGGCGCTCTACAAGGCGCTGGCGTGAAGCACGACAAGCCCAAGCGCCCCGTGCCCGCCCTGCCCTTCCTCGTCGCCGAGGCCGAGGGCGGCGAGGGTCCCGATGAGAGCGGGGGCGCCGATGACCACGACGAGGCCTTCGCAGAGGCCCTGGAGCCGACGCTGCCCGAGGCCAAGGAGTCCGACAAGGCGGCCATCCGCGAGCAGCTCGCCCTGGCAACCGCGCAGCGCGAGGCGGACCGTTCGCGCGCGATGACCGAGCCCGCGGGCCGCACCAGCTCGGCGCCGGTGGGCCTCTCGCCGCAGAGCAAGGCCTGGGACGCGGGCCCGTTCCGCCTCGTGTCGCGGCTCGCCGTGGGCGGCATGTCCGAGGTCTGGCTCGCGGACGCGCTGCAGGGGACGCTCGCCGGCCGCACGGTGGTCTTGAAGCGCCTCCTGCCCACGCTGCGCGGCACGCCCGATTGCGTCGAGCGGTTCCGCGCGGAGGCCCGCTTCGGCGCCGCGCTCGTGCACCCGAACCTCGCGCGCACCTTCGAGCTGTACGAGCGGCCGCCCGAGCTGTTTCTCTCGCAGGAGCTCCTGGGCGGCGAGACCTTGGGCCTCCTCACCGCGGCCGCGCGCAAGAAGGGCGAGCGCTTGCACCCGGGCGCCGTGCTGCACGCCATCGACAGCTTGCTCACCGCCCTCTCGTTTCTGCACACGGGCGGCCACGGCCAGAGCGAACTGCGCCTCATCCACGGCGACGTGAACCCGGACAACCTCGTCGCGCGGCCCGACGGCCAGGTGAAGCTCATCGACTTGGGGCTCGCCCAGCCGCTCGGGCCCACCGGCGTCGTCACGAGCCCCGACGGCGCCCTCCGCGGCACGCCCGCGTACATGGCCCCCGAGCAGGTCAAGGCGCGCCCGCTCTCCCCGAAGAGCGACCTCTTCTCCGCCGGCGTCCTCCTCTGGGAGCTGCTCGCGAACCGCCCGCTCTTCGCCGACGAGAGCCAATTCGAGACGCTGCGCCGCGTGCGCGAGCTGCCTGCCCCGCCCTTGCGCTCGGTGTGGCCCGAGGCGCCGACATCGTTCGAGCGCCTGCTCGTGCGCGCGCTCGCCAAGGACGAGGCCCAGCGCTTCGAATCCGCCGAAGAGTTCGCTGCCGCCCTGCGCCAGGCCGGTCACCGCGAGGGCATGTCGGCGAGCCCGGAATTGCTCGCTGCCGAGGTCGCCCGCCACGCCCCGAAAGCGCCGCGCGCGGATCCGCAGGGCCCGCTCTAGAACGGGACGCCGCTCGCGGGCTCGCTTCGCAAGCCTTTGTCATTCAAGGCGAATTCAAGGTCTCAGACGTTTTTTGCGGGCGCTGCTTCGGGCCGCTGTCGGGGCGCTACAGCGTCGCCTGAGTCGCCGCCGCCGGCCGCTCGACGCGCGCGTGCTGCCGCTCGGCGCACGCGCTCTGGCAGGCGATGCGATCGTCGATCGCGTCCACGCACGACCCGCAGTCCGTGCCCGCGCCGCACATCTGCCCCACGGCGTCGGTCGTGTTCGCCCCGCGGCGGATGGCGTCATCCACCTCGCGGTCGGTCACGGCTTTGCACAGGCAGAGGATCACGGGGTAGGCCTCGGTGCGTCGGTGTCGCAGAGATTGAGAATCACTCTCAACTTCAGAAAGGGTAACGGATCGCCGCGAAGGGATCAAGCCGAACAAGTGTCCGATGCTCCCCGACCGCGAGAATCCCTGTGTCTGACGCTTCGCGTCGAGTGCGCGTCGGGCTGCGCAGTTGCCTTCAACCAGGCGGCACAACCCATTGATTTCTTGAGACATCGTTCCCTGGTACGCGTCCTGCTCCCGAGCGTCTGGATGACCATCGCACGGACCCGATCCGCGGACGCCTCCCCGACCCTCACCGCCGTCGTCGCCCTGACGGCCTTCGTCTCTGCGCTCCTCTTCGCGCCCTGCGCCGACGCCCATGCCGCCGATCTGGGACGCCATCCCGCGGCCTCGCCGCCTCCACCCGACGCGCCAGCGGAGCTCCCGCCAGCCTTCGCGCGCGTGACGCTCCTGCCCGGGCTGCGGCCTCCTGGCT
>JAFEBC010000077.1 GCA_018266095.1 Deltaproteobacteria bacterium | reverse complement strand
GCCCGAGCTCTCCCACATCTGCGAGCGCGCCATGGCCCGCGACCCGCGCGACCGCTACGTGAGCGCCCGCGAGCTGGCGGACGAGCTGAGGCGCTTCCAGACCGGCAAGCTGCTCGCGTCGCGCACGTACACGCGAGCCGAGCTGGTGCGGCACTTCATCAAGCGCAACCGCGGGCCGCTGGTGGTGGCGGCGGCGGCGCTGGTGATCCTCATCGGGCTCTCCATCGTGGGCGTGGCCAACATCCGCGCGCAGCGGGACCGGGCGGAGCTGCATCGGCTCGAGGCAGAGCGGGCGCTGCGGCGTGCGCAGGGCGTGCTCGCGAGCCGGCTCGCGGCCGAGGCGCCGCGGCGGCTGGAGGCGCTGGCGCTGGGCCTGCGCGCGGTGGGTCCGGAGCTCATCGGACAGGCGCCGGGCGAGCCCTCGCACGAGGCCACGCAGGGCCTGCTCGACGCGCTCGCGGCGGGCCCGGCGCCGCGGCCCCTCCTGCACCCGGGCGCGGTGACCGACTTCGATCTCTCCCCTGACGGCACGCTGCTCGCGGGCGCCGGCGACGACAAGACCATCCTGCTCTGGGACGCGCACACGGGCGCCGAGCGCATGCGCGCCCGCTCGACGCTCGCAGATCCACACTTCGTGCGCTTCGAGCCCGACGGCAAGCGCGTGGTGGTCTGCGGCAACAACCCGCGCGGCGAGCTGCACGATCTGGGCGGCGGCCCCGTGCGCAGGTTCGACCTGGGCTCGGCGCCGGCGGGCTGCCTGTTCCTCCCAGACGGCACGCTGGTGGCGGCCACGGCGGACCTGCTCCTCCTCGATCCCGCGACCGGCCAGGTCAAGGAGCGCAGCCCGCTGCCCGCGCACGCGGTGTACCTGTCCATCGCGCAGGACACCGGGCACCTCGCGCTGGCGCTGGTCGACGGCTCGGTGTGGGTTCGCGCGCCCGGCTCCACCCTGCAGCGAGTGGCGGGCGTGGGCGCGGTCGCCACCTCGCTCACCATCAACCGCGACGGCAGCGCCCTCGCGTTCGCGCGCCGCGACGGCAGCATCCGTGCCCTGCAGCACACCGGCGACACTTGGCGCGAGACGGCCCGCCTCGACGACGATCCCAGCCGCGCCTCGGCCTCCCGCGCGCGCTTCTCGCCCGACGGCCAGACGGTCTCGGTGCCGCTCTGGAGCGAGGAAGAGGTGGTCACGCACACGCTGCTCGCGCCCTCCGGCCGCCACCTCGCCAGCGCCGCAGTCTTCGCGCAGGACTGGGACGCGCACGGCCGCTTCTTCGCCGACGCCCACGGCGTGTTCGTGCTCCTCGACGCGCGCGACGGCCTCCCGGTCCTCTCGCTCAGCGGGCACACGGACGAGGTGAAGTCCGCCGCCGCCCTCACCGACGGCGCCGCCTCCGCCAGCCGCGACGGCGCCGACTACCTCTGGGACCTGCGCGAGGGCATCTCCTCGGGCCTCCTGCTCGGGCACACGAGCGAGATCACGCTCGCCCTCACCGACGCCGCCCGCAAGCGCGCGATCACCGGCGGCCTCGACGGCACCCTGCGCGTCTGGGATCTCACCACCGGCGCATCGCTCGCCGAGCAGCGCGGCGGCTCCGGCGTCACGCGCGCCGCCTTCTCCAGCGACGGCCGCAGCGTCTTCGTGGGCCGCCTGGACGGCACGCTCACGCGCTTTGACCCGGCGACCTCTGCCTCATCCACGCTCTGGTCCGCGGGCGCTCCCATCTCGGCGCTCACGCTGGTGGCCGGCGGCGAGCTGCTCGCGGCCTCGTTCAGCGGCGCGATGGCGCTCTTCCACCTCGAGGGCGCAGGCGACCGGGGCGTGGGCGTCGAGGGCGCCGGCATCGACGGTGCTGGCGTCACTGGGGCGCGCGCCGGGTTCGGCACGCCCGGCACCGCCATCCTCGCGGCCGCGGCCTCGCCCCACGGGCAGGTCATCATCAGCGCCGGCGCCGACGGCAGCGTGATCGCCTGGGACGCCCGCTCGCGCCAACGCCTCGCCAGCGCCGCCGCGCCCGGCTTCGACGAAGGCCCCGAGGGCCACATGGCCGTGGTCTTCCTCGACGACGACCGCGTCCTCTTCGGCCGGCCCGGCGGCGAGACGCTGCTCGCGGACGCCAGGACGCTCGCCACCCTGCGCACGCTCCCGGGCCGCCCCGCCTCGCCCACGCGCTCCCCGCTCTCCGCCGATGGGCGCCTGTTCGCGGCCGCCAACTCGAGCGGCGGCGTGACCGTCCACGACCTCGTCAAGGAGACCTCCGAGCGCCTCCCGGACGGCGGCGTCGTGCTCTCGACCGACTTCTCCGCGGACGGCGCCTGGCTCGCCACCGGCGACCTGGACGGCGTCGTGCGCCTCTATGATCTGCGCCACCTCGCCCCCGATCGGCACCCGCAGCTCGAGCTCAGGTCGCCCCTCGGCGCCGCCACCGCCGTCGCGCTCCCGGCCGATCCGCGCTACGTGCTCGCGGGCTTCCACAGCGGCGCCCTCCGCCTGCACCCGCGCGACGCGCGCACCGCCTTCGAGCGCGCCTGCGCCTCCCTGCGCCGCTTCGAGCTCACGAGCCTCGCCGCGCCCTACTGCGATTGATCGCCCCGGCCGCCCCGCCTACAGCTCGCGCACCGAGAACTCGCGGAACGTCATCAGCGACCGATACCCGCGCGCCCCCTCGAGGCCGATGGCCACCTTTCCGCCCCGCGGCCCCGCCACCGGCAGCACCAGCGGCGCGCCCCCGTCGATGCGGAGCTCGACCGCGTCCCTCGATTGCCGCACGGTGACCAGGTGCTCATCGTGCAGCATCACCCCCGGCAGCGCGTGGAACCCGCTGGCCGCGAACTGCGCGTGGCTGATCCACAGCCCCACCGCGCCGTCCTTGAACAGCAAGTGCCCGCCGGGCAGCTTGATCCAGAGCTGCTTGCCCGCCTCGGGCCCCAGCCGCCGCCAGCGCAGCGAGGCCTCGAAGGGCACCTTCACCTCGCGCCGGAAGCTCGCCTCGCCCATCGACGACGCGTGGTCCTCGCTGTCGGTGCTGAGGAAGAACGCGCCGCACGAGGTGGCCGGCCACAGCTCGCCGCGACCCACGGTCCACTGCGCGAGCGCGTCCGGACAGTGCTCGGGTCCGGCCGCCAGCGAGAGGGGCGTGAGCACGACTGCTAGGGCGAGGAGCGTCCGCACGCGCCGAGTGTGCCACAGCCGCGCCGCCCGCGTTTCCGGGAGAGCGATGCGCCCCTTCAGCCCGCGTGCGCGCGCACGAAGGCCACCATCAGCGGCGTGACCGCGTCCCGCTTGCGGTCCACCTTGAGCGCGATCTGCTCGTGCGAATACCCCGGCACCTCGTGGAACTCGAGCGGCGCCGAGAGGGCTTGGAGCCGCCTCGCCTGCGCCTTCACCTGCTCGGCCAGGTACGGATAGTCCCTGCCACCCACCACCAGCAGCATCGGCTTCATCTGCGCGCCCAGCGTGTTCGAGGGCGAGAACTTCGCGAAGCGCGCCGCCTCGCTGGCCGCGTCGGGCCCGAAGACGCGCGCGGTGACCTTGCGGTTGAACTGGTCGCTGCTGTGTGCCTTCATGTGCGCCAGATCCAGCACCGGCGAGAGCGCGAGCACGCCCTTGAGCCGCGCAGCGTCGAGCCCCGCCGCCTCGAGCCGCGCCGCGTCGTTGGCGACCACCGTCACCAGATGTCCACCCGCGGAGTGCCCCGCGAGGAACAGGGCCTCCCCCGCGCCCCGCGCGCGCCCCTCGGTGGACACGTACTTCAGCGCCGCCGTCACGTCGTCGAGCTGGCCCTCGATCTGCGTCTGCGGCGCCAGCCGGTAGCTGATCACCGCGCAGCCGATCCCCTGCCTCGCCAGCGCGCGCCCGAAGTTCCCGTAGAGGCCCGTGAGCAGCGAGAAGTAGCGCCGCCCGCCGCTCGTCCAGTAGCCGCCGTGCACGAAGACCACCAGGGGAAAACCCGTCGCGCCGCGCGGCAGATAGAGGTCGAGCTGCTGGCGCTTGTCGTGGCTCCCCGGCACGTAGACGAGGTCCGGGGTCGCCTCGACTTCGTACACCTGGCCGCGCCGCTCGCTCGCGCTCGAGTCTGGCGCCCGTGCGCTCACGTCCGGCGCCCGCACGCTCGAGGCCGCCGCCCGCGGCTCCACTGCCTGCGCCGCCACGCTGGCCGAGAGGATCGCGACCGCTGGCAAGGTCTTCATCGGCAAGGCCACGCACGCTCCCGTCTCGACCATCGACAGGAGGACTACGGCACATGAGCGCGATCGGATCTCCCCGATTCGACCCCGCGCCCAAGGCGGCGGGATTTCAGCCCCTTGCGACTTTCCTCGCGCCCGCGAGGTGGGTACCGTGTCGCCCCATGCGCACCCTCCTCCACCTCGTGATGCCGCTCGTGTGTGTCCTGGCCCTGCCCGCGCTCGCCGCCGACCAGGACGACGAGCTCGCCAAGACCGAGATCAAGACCACGCCCCTCGGGGCCAACCTCTACTTGCTGCAGGGCGAAGGCGGCAACGTCGTCGCGCTCACGGGCGCAGACGGCATCGCGCTCATCGACGACGAGTACGCGCCGCTCGCGCCCAAGATCGAGGCCGCCCTGGGCAAGGTCGGCAAGCTGCCGGTGAAGTTCCTCATCAACACGCACTGGCACGGCGACCACACCGGCGGCAACGCCATCTTCGGCCAGCACGCCACCATCTTCGCGCACGAGAACGTCCGCAAGCGCCTCCTCGCCGGCGCCACCCGCCCCGACGGCCGCGTCATCCCGCCCGCGCAGCCCGCCGCGCTCCCCGTGGTCACGTTCGAGGAGGGCCTCACGCTCTTCTTCGACGACGAGGAGGTGAAGGTCATCCACCTGCGCCCCGGCCACACCGACGGCGACTCCGCCATCCTCTTCAAGAAGGCCAACGTCGTGCACCTCGGCGACGACTTCGTGACCTACGGCTTCCCCTTCATCGACTTGAACAGCGGCGGCTCCGTGCGCGGCATGATCGCCGCCCTCGACACCCTCGTCCCGCAGCTCCCCAAGGACGCCAAGATCGTCCCCGGCCACGGCCCCGTGTCCACCATCGACGACGTGAAGAAGTTCGCGCGCACGCTCGAGGAGATCGCGGACACCATCGACAAGGCCAAGAAGGCCGGCAAGACCGCCGAGCAGATGAAGAAGGAGAAGCTCCTCGAGCCGTGGACGCCCGCGTGGGGCCACGGGTTCTTCAAGGCGGACGCGTTCATCGACTTGGTGCTGAAGGACTCCAAGAGCTGAACAACAACAGCTTCACAGGAAGGAAAGAAGGAAGGGGTTGGGATGCGGCCATCCTTCCTTGTTTCCTTCCTGTGAGGCAGTTGCAGTTCCGTTGGAAGACCGATTGTTTCCCCGTATTGCGACTCACGTCGGATTCCGCTAGGGAGTGGACATTTCCACCCCTCTCGGAGTCCACGCCATGAAGCTCGCCCTCTTCGCCTCCCTCTGTGCGCTCTCGCTCGCCGGTGCCGCGCTGGCCGCTCCCGCGCCGCTGGCCGCCTGCAAGAAGACCAAGTTCAAGGCCGAGTACTCCTGCCACGAGGAGCACGTGAACCCGCGCGGCATCGAGGTCGGCACCTGCGGCCGCACCCAGGTCGTGAACACGTACCAGTCGGGCGTCGCGGGCAACACGCTC
>JAFEBC010000779.1 GCA_018266095.1 Deltaproteobacteria bacterium | reverse complement strand
CCGCATCCGCGAGGCGATCCTGGTGCGCGACGCGTTCCTCCTCGAGCGCATGCGGCCGGCCTGCGACGAGCGCGACTTCGACCGCTCGCTCCTCGGCTTCTGCCGCACGCGCGACGGGCACCTCGTCGAGGGCGGCGTGCACGAGGGCGCCATCACCGAGTTCGTGCGCGAGGCGCGCAAGTTCATCTGGGCCACGTCGTTCCTGATGGAGGACTACGCCTGGCGCGAGGGCGACGGCTCCTGCCTCGCGCGGCTCGAAGCGCTGCTCGAGCGCGGCGCGAAGGGCTGGCCGATGCTGGCCGAGCTGGCGATGGCGCACCCGGAGACGCCGGACACCGAGTCGGTGCGGCTGCAGCTCGCGGACGAGGAGGGCGACCCCAAGGCCGGCTGGCGCTGGAGCGCGGAGGTCACGGGCAAGAAGCTCGAGGGCGAGACCTCGTCGACGGGCGTCTTGGAGGTGGTCCTGCCGCGCGGCGTGAAGAGCTTCGGGCTCAAGGTGGTGGCGCCGGACCAGAGCAGCGAGGAGTCGTATGAGCTGGAGCTCGCGGGGTAGCGGCTGCCAAGTCTCGCGCGCGAGCGAAGGCCCGGTAGCGCTCAGACCGGCTTGTCGAGCAGCCCCTGCGCCTTGAGCCAGTCGTAGCTGTCCTTCACCGATTCGCGCAGCGGGCGCACCTGCAGGCCGAGCTCGTCCTTGGCCTTGGTGGAGCGCGTGGTCATGTGCGAGCAGACGATCTCCGCCGACTCGGGCGTGAGGTCGGGCTCCTTGCCGGTGATGGCGCTGCCGATGGCCTTCACGCGCGCGAGCAGCTTGATGGCGAAGGCGGGCATGACCTTGGTCTTCATCTCGCGGCCGGACAGCTCGCAGACGATGCGCACGACGTCCTCGAACGAGCCCTCGGCGCCGGGGAGCAGGTAGAGCTCGCCCGCGCGGCCCTTCTCGGCGGCGGCGATGTGCGCGGCGGCGACATCCGAGGCGTGCGCGAACATGCCGGTGCCGGGCGGGACTCCGGGCAGCTTGCCCTGGTGCGCGAGCTTGATGAGCCGGGCCCAGCTCGTGGTGTCGTAGCGGCCCATGATGTGCGGCGGGTTCACGATCACGGCCTCGAGGCCCTGCGCGAGGCCGGTCTTCACCTCCTGCTCGGCGAGCCACTTGGTGCGCTCGTAGTTGATCCAGGCGTGCTGCGCGAGCTGCGGCGAGCTCTCGTCGACGACCGGGTTGCCGTGGCCCCACGTGCCCCAGGTGCTGGTGTGCACGAAGCGCTTGGCGCCCTGCGTGACGGCCGCGACCACGACCGCGCGCGTGCCGTCGACGTTGTCCTTGGTCTGTTCGGCGTTCCGCTTGGACCAGGTGTTGGTGTTGGCGGCCACGTGGAAGACCGCGTCGCAGGCCTGCGGGATGGCCTTGGCGACGGCCTCGGTGTCGGTGAGCCTGCCGGCGGCGAGCGTGACGCCGAGCGCCCTCAGCGCGGAGACGTCTGAGGTCTCGCGGTGAAAGCAGGTGACGCTGCAGCCCTTGGCCAGGAGCTGCTCGACGAGGTGGCGCCCGAGAAAGCCCGTGGCGCCGGTGACGAAGGCGGTCTTCATGGTGATGATCTCTGCCTGGCAGGAAAGGCTGCTTGGATTGTTGGGGGTCCAGGGGGAGCGGCAGCTCACCCCTGGTGGAGGTTTCGCATTGGGAAACCGGATCGTGGAGCGGTGGAACGGGTGAACACAGGTCGGTTCTTCGAAGGCCTCACTTCACCAAATAGAAGCTCGTCTGGCGCGGCACGAACGGCACCCAGCCCTCGTCCGTGAGCCGCACCGGGTCCTCTTCCATCACGTACACGAGCTGGCCGCCCCACTCGGGCACGGGCGTCTTGCTGTTGAGCTCCAGCGCGAGCCACGAGCCCTTGCGCAGCTCCTTCGAGGGCTCCTTGCGGGTGGCCGAGCGCATGTCGATGGACGCGCCCAGGCCGTGGCCCTGGTTGCCGAGCGGGTGTGAGTAGACCTGCGCCTCGATGCCCTGCGTGGCCATGCGCGCCATCACGGCCTCGTACACGTCGGCGGCGGCGCGGCCGGGCTTGGACTCCTGCATCACCGCCTCCTGCAGCGCGTTGGTGTGCGCGAGCGCGACCTTGAGGCCCGCGGGCGCGTCGGTCTCGCCGTCGCCGAGCACGTAGGCCATCTTCTGCCAGTCGGTGTTGAGGCCGAGATAGGTCACGCCGAAGTCGATGTGCACGAGGTCGCCGCGCTGGATGACCTCGGCCTCCTGCGCCACGGAGAGAAAGCCGCGCGAGAGATCGGACTTGTTGCCCTTGCGCTGCACGCGCACGTCGGGCTGGAACCAGGTCGAGACGCCCGCCTTGCCCAGCTCGTCGTAGAGGAAGCGGCGCAGGTCGCCCACGGTGGTCTTGCCCGGCGTGATCACCTCGTTCGAGAGCGCGCGGTGCGTGAGGGACTCGGTCAGGCGCACCATCGAGAGGTACGGCGCGGTCTCCTCGGGAAGGCGCGTGTCCAGGTACTCCTCGATGAGCGGCTCGGCGGGCACGAAGCGCTTCTCGATCTCGGGCCCGACGGCCTCGGCCAGGAATTGATACGTGCTGCGCGTGAGGCTGCGCGTGACGCCGCGCTTGCCGTCGATGCCGAGCGCGATGGTCTTGGGGTTGGTCTGCGCGATGAGGGCCGCGAGCGCCTCCTTCACCGGCTTGGGGTCCGCGGCGGACTCGAAGAACTTCGCCACGGACTCCT
>JAFEBC010000778.1 GCA_018266095.1 Deltaproteobacteria bacterium | reverse complement strand
CGTCCTGGGCTTGAAGCTGGCCGAGGCGCGCTTCCAGGCGGGCGATCCGGCGGGCGCGGAGACGATGGCGGCGCAGCTCGCGGCCAAGGATCCGGCCGACGCCGACGCGCAGACCATCCTGATCAAGTCGCTCCTGGTGCAGAACAAGAACGCCGAGGCGGCCAAGGCGGCGACGGCGGCGCTCAAGGCGGTGCGGCGCGCGCGCGTGTCGAACGACGCGGTCGCGCGGCTGTGGGATCTCTCGGGCGAGGCGGCGCTGCGCCTCTTGCTCGTGGCGCCCGCGGATCCGCTCGAAGGCCAGGTCAATCTCTTGAAGGCCGTGCAGGAGGCCTCGACGGGCGCGGCGCAGTTGCGCGCGGGCGACCTCGCGGTGCTCGGCGTGTACCGGCTCGCCGTGTCGTTCGAGCATCTCGCCAAGACGCTGGCCGCGACGCCCACGCCTCCCAAGCTGTCCGCGTCTGATCAGCAGAAGTTCGCGCAGACCGTGGCGCAGCAGGCCGCGGGGCTTCGCGCGCAAGCGCAGCAGGCGTTCCAGTCGTGCTCGGCGAAGGCCAAGGAGCTGGAGATCGCGGCGCCGTGGGTCGCGGGCTGTGATCAGGGCGACTACCTCGCGGGCGCGTCGGGGCCGCAGGTTCCGGCGCAGTCGGTGCCCACGCAGCCCGCGTCGAGCCCGCAGATCGACAAGGCGCGCGCGGCGCTGGTGGGCAAGCCGGGCGCGGCCTCGCTGGAGGACCTCGGCGTGGCGCTGCTCGCGGCGGGCGATCTGCGTCGTGCAAGGCTGACGTTCGCGCGGGCCACCGAGCAAGACGAGGCGCGCGCGGGTGCGCACGCAGGCCTGGGTGTGGCGCTCGCGCGTCAGGGGGAATTGCTCGCGGCGCGCGATTCGTACCGGCGCGCGCTGGAGCTCGACCCCACGCTCGATCGCGCGCACGCGGGTCTCGCGGCGCTCAAGTGCCGCAGCGGCGATGTGCAGGGCGCGAAGGACGAGCTCGTGCGCATGCGCAGCAAGCCGGACCCTGCCGCGGCGGACGCGGATCCTGAGCTCAAGTGCGCGCTCGGAGGTGGCAAATGAAGCGCTCCGTGAATGGATGGTTGGCGATCGGCGCGCTGTGCGTCTGCGCGGTGGGCTGCGGGTCGAACGACACCAACAACACGCAGCACGACGCCGGGCAGGACGCGGGCTTCGACGCGGGCACCGAGACGTGGACGGACACGGTGATCGATTCGAACACCGATGGCGGCCTGGAGATGTCCGCGGCGGTCGACCCGAGCGGCAAGGCGGGTGTGGCGTTCTTCCGCAAGGACAACTTCACCGCGGACGGCGGGCCGTCGGAGCTGTTCGCCATCGTCTACGCGCACGAGACCTCGCCGGGCGTGTGGGCCGAGGAGACGATCGCCAACGCAGCGGGCGACGGCGGCACGTATCTCACGGGTCACTACGGCCTCGCGCTCGCATACGACCCGAGCGGCAATCCGGCCATCACGTACATGGGCGGAGGCATCACCGAGGCCAAGCCGGGCATGGACGGGCGCTGGCACAACTTCGCCACGGGCCTCTCCATGCCGAGCGACTCAGTGATGATCCGCAAGTCGGGGAGCGCGTGGACCAAGACAACCCTTGGCACGATGTCCAACAGTTTCGTAACGACGGGGAATTCTGTGGACGATCAGGGCGTCGTGCTCGGGCTGTGGTCAGCGCTTGCGTACACCAATGACGGCATTGCGCATGTGGTACAGCGCGACATTCACTACGGAAACGACGACACAGCCTCGTCCAACTCGGACCTCGAGGCTGCCGACGTTTCGAGTGGCGGCGCCCTTTCGAATGGGGCGATCGTTGCAAGCAACCAGACGCCGTCCAATCCGCTGATTCCAGGAGCGGGCACCTACACGCAGATGGTCGCGACAGGCAGTGACTTGGCGGTCTCCTTTGCCCTTTCTCCAAAATCGACGAGCGCACCAGAGGCCGTGTGGTTCGCGCGAAGGACCGGGACCACGTGGACGCGCAAGGAACTTTCGACGGCGCAAGGCCAAGCCGGTAGCGGCCCTGCGCTCGCGTACTCACCAACTCGCGGTTTCGCAATCGCATACTTCGACGCACAGCTCGGTGACTCACGCCTCCTTACGTCCGCCGACGGCACTACCTGGGACGACGAACCGAACGAAGTTCTCGGCGTAACCGGCCTTCACCCTGGTGCGGCGTTTAGTGGTGAGACTCTCGGCGTGCTGTGGAGCTTCTGTCGCAGCCCGATTGATCCTGACACCTCTTGCAACGCTGACACTCAAGAGCTTCGTTTCCGCACCGTAGCCATCGACGGCACACCGGGGCCGGTGGAGACGGTGAAGAAGACCTTGCCGAATTTGGCAACGCTCCTCCCCACCTCGAGCGGCGGCGCGAGCTTCATCGCCATCTACCAAGACCCGGCGCGCGGGACGATCGCTTCGCGGAGAACGCCTTGATGTTCGCTGCGCGCACACGCTCAGGCCACTCTCGCGCGGCGCGCACCGCCCTGCTCTGCCTCGTGCTCGCGGCCTGCGGCTCGGGGAGCTCGCTCGAGGGCAGCGTCAGCGACCTCATCCCGCTCGACTTCGATCAGGTGCAGGTCCAGATCGGCGGCGACGCAGTGGCGATCATCTACTTGAAGGCGCTGCCCGGTGGCGGCGGCAACGACACCGTCTTCAAGGTCACCGCGAACACGAGCGGGCTCGACCTCTCGCAGCCGCTGCAGATCAACCTCGTCGAGCTCGTCGGCAAGGCCATCCGCGGCGCCGCGAGCCGCGCGGTCTCGGGCGACGACCGCCGCACGTTCTCGGACCTCGAGCGCGGGTTCATCCGCTTCGACGATGTGCCTGCAGTGGGCAACAAGGTGTCCGGGAGCTTCAGTTGCACCTTCGCGCAGGGCGCGGGGTTCGGCGCGGGCAAGACGGCGTTCGGCGACTTCACGGCGACAGCGACGGAGGCCGGCCAGTGAACCGCCTACTGCACGGCCTTGACGGTGATGCGCAAGAGGTACTGCGCCTGGGCGTCGCTGAAGACCTCGACCAGGTGGTCGCCGGCCTCGTACACGGTCTGCGTGCGCGACCAGATTCGATCCGCGCCGGCCTCGGAGAAGATGTCGGTGCCGCCGCTCGACTGGCTCTTGCGGTCGCTGCAGCCCGTCTCGTACCAGGCGATCTCGGTGTCGAGCCCGGGGCTGCCCTCGGTGCTGAAGAACAGATCCACCTGGATGTCGCTCGGCACGGTGGTGCGCACGATCACGCGCTTGCTCGCGCCCTGGGCGAAGTCGCCGCTGGTGTAGAGCCCGTCGTCGAGGATGCAGCTCGCGAAGGTCGAGCACACGGGCACCGATTCGCGGCAGGCGATGGGCTGCCGGTCCTTGGTGAAGTTGTCCTCGGCGGTCGAGCACGCGCAGACGAAGAGCGCGGCGAGCAGCGCGGCGATGCGGGTCCCCTGGGTCATCGGAACGTGAGTGTCGCTCAAGTGAGGGGCACGCAGGAAGGGTGGCGAGTGTCCGTGCGGCACACACATCGGAGCTGGCTTGCGGCGGTGCTCATCGGCGCGTCGTTGTGGGGCTGCGCGGCGCGCGTGTCCTTGAGGGTGCCGCCCGCGGCCATCGCGGAGCTGCCGCTGGAGCGCAAGCTGACGCTCCTGGACGCGGAGAATGACTTGCTGGCCGCGCAGGACGCCCGCGACGCGCAAGAGGACGCCTGGTATCACGCACGTGATCTGATCGACGACGCCAACAAGCGCCGCAGCGAGGCCGATGAGCAGCGGGCCCGCGCGAAGAAGTCGGGCGCGCCGCTGGAGACGTTCGAGGCGCAGATCAAGGAGGCCGTCGCGCGCATCCACTACGCGGAGTCCGAGGAGGACCTGCAGCTCGCGATGCTGAAGGCGAGCGATGGTCAGCTCTTGCTCGCGCAGGCGAAGTACGAGCTCGTGCGCGCGAACGAGGTCGAGGCGGCGGCGCTGCCGGGCGCGGCGGGCGTGAAGGTGCCGGACTACCAGAAGCAGGTGGACCGGCTGGCGAAGGTGGCCGCGGACCGGCAGGCGGAGGTGGCGAAGCAGAAGGAGAAGACGCAGGCGGTGAAGGACAAGTGGACGCAGGCGCGCGCGGAGCTGATGCAGGCCAGCGGTGGCGGCGTCGGGTCGGCTTGGGTCCCTTAGGGTGGACTCCGCGGTCCCGGGTCGTGGGGAGGGTTGCGCCCTCCGGGAGGCCTGCGGCACGACCGGCACCTCGCGTCCGCGAGGTGCTGGGAGCTACGGACCACGCCTTGATGTGCCGCGCCTCAGTCGGGCGCAATCCCTCCCCACGCCCCGGGCCCGCTCTGGGATCCAGGTGATGTGGCCGAGGTCCACCACGGAGACTGCTGGCCTGCCTCAGCTCCGCGCGCTTGGCACGGGGGATAAGAATGGGGAAAGTGCATCGTCGGAAGGGGTGGTCGCGGGTGCGCCCGCCTCTGACGTTGGGTCCTCACGCGCCTCCGGATGGCGTGCCATACTTTCTTCAATGGGGAGCCCTCGTCACATCGCTGTGCGGCTCTTCGCGCTGGTCGCTGCGGCCTGCTGCGCCTGCACCGATGTCGATCTCTACGGACTGAATGGCGCCGCCAAGGGCCAGGTCGCTCGCGTCTCGCTGAGCGGTGACCGGCTCTGCACGGCGGAGCCCGATGCGCGCACGTATGCGGTGCGGTCGCTCATCATCATCGACGCGTCGAGCGCGGTGAGGTCGTACTCGACGACGGCGGTCGCGGAGATCCTGGGGTCGGTGCAGTCGATCTTCGAGTCGGGCGTCGGTCGCGATCTCGCGTTCGCGGTCGTCGCCATGGGTG
>JAFEBC010000777.1 GCA_018266095.1 Deltaproteobacteria bacterium | reverse complement strand
TACAGACCGGCGAGCCAGTAGGGCACACCCGCGAGGTCCGCCTGGTGGTGCGTGAAAAGTCCCAAGCGCACGAGCTGCGTCTCGGTGCCCACGCCCAGCGCCGCGCAGGCGAGCCCGTGCACGAGCGAGAGCTGGTTGTGCCCCGTCAGCCACCAGCGCACCGCCCACGCGCCGACGAACACGAGCGCCATCACCGCGTGGTCCATCTTCACGAACGCGCTGACCGCATACGCGCCCACGAAGAGCACGCCGTCGATCCAGACCCGCTCCCGGGTCGGCGCGGTCGACAGGAGCAGGCGCCTGAGCCGCTGGTGCAGGTCGCCGAACCCCGCCGCCGCGAAGCCGAACAAGGGCGGCACGAACCACGCCTGGTCCCACAGGAACGGGTGCGCGTAGCTCGTCGCCCCGCCCGCCACGTGCATGTGGTCGAGCACGGTCCCGAGCGAGGCACCGAGGATGAAGAGCAGGAGCGTGGCCATGCCGCGAGCATACGCGATCAGAAGGGCTCGCCGGCCGTGCTCCCCGCCGTCCACGTCACCACGGCGTTCTCGATTACGTCGTTGTCGAACACGTGGTCCGGCATGCTCTGGTCCTGGCCCTCGTACGTGTAGCTGTTGATGTCCCCGAAGATGGCCTTGAAGCGCAGCGCCGAGGTGGTCACGAAGTCTCCATCCGGCGCGTCCCAGGCGCCGGTGGCGATGGCCTGGCCGAGCGTCGCGCCCCCCGTCGGCGGCGTGAAGGAGAAGAGCACCGGCGGCGGCGAGTTGCCCACGTCGACGGGCATGAAGTTGTTGAGCTCGTTGGTCGTGCCCACCACCTGCCAGGGCGCCGCGGCGACGTTGCAGATGAAGGTGATCTCGGCGTGGTGCGTGGCCGCGTAGACTTGGTTGTAGGTGATCACGTTGCCAGCGACGCTCGGGATCTCCTGCAGCACCTGGGTCAGGAGCGTGTCGTGCGTCTTCGTGCCCGTGAACGCCGGCTCGTACACGCCGTTGTCCACCATCACGAAGCGCAGGTCGCTGCGGATCCAGCCGAAGTTGAACCGGCCCGTGACCTTGCCGTCCGCCGCCGCCTCGTCGCCGCGCGTACCGTCGTCGAACAAGTGGTACGTCGAGTTCGACAGCGTGGTCGAGAACGGCGCCGTGTCGGCCGCGAGCTGCAGGCCCGTGCCCGTGGTGGCGAAGCCGGTCGCGCCCCCGAAGTGCAGCGTGGTCAGGTACGGGGCCTCCTCGAGCGGCGAGGTCGCGCCCGACAGCGAGGTCGCGGTCTTGCTCGCGTCGAACAGGTTCGCGCCCGGCTTGAGGTCCGCCGTCATCGAGCCGCGGAAGTGCAGCACATCGTTGGCCGCGGGGTTGCCCGGCGCGAAGTCCACCGTGTCTCCCGTCGCGGTGTTGATGCGCGCGAAGGCGAGCCGCGTCTCCGAGGACGCCACGCCGCCCGGCAGCGGAATGAGCGAGCCCGGGATCTTGATCTCCGTGACCGCGCCGTCGTGCGTCGTGGCCGTGAACGAGCTCCACGTCGGCGGCACCGCGGTGGCGTCGCGCACGTTGACGACGAGCGCGCCGCCCGTGCGCTTGAGCTCCACGATCTTGTCCATCTGCGCCGCCCAGAAGATGGTGTTCGCGCCCGCCGTGGTGGTCGCGCGCTCGCCGTAGGTCGGGTCGCTGAGGTTGCCCCCATTGGAGCCGTTGCGATCGACGGCGATCCAGAGCGCGTCGCCCTCGTTGGCGAGCGGCGTCGAGGTGCCGCCCTGGCTGGCCACGCCCACGTACAGGTCCTGGCTGCTCCAGGTCGCGTAGAAGCGGTGCCCATCGTCCACCGCGGGATCGACATCCGGCCCGAGGCCCACGAGCGTCTGGCCCGCGTAGAAGTCGGCCGCCGTGCCCGAGAAGGCGAGCGTGAACGGCACCGTAAGCGGATCGCTCTGCAGCCCGTCGCTGGTGCGCGTGGTGGTGTAGCGGCACTCATAGCTGCCGCCCGGCGAGAGGTTCGCGAGCGTCACCGAGGTGGTCGCCTCGTCGAGCACGTCTCCGCTGGTGAGCGGGGTGATGAAGTTCACGAAGCCGCACTCATAGTGCACGGTCAGGCCCGCCTCCACGAGCGCGCCCCAGTGCTGCGTCATGCCCTGCAGCGTGAGGTCCTGGGTCGTCGGCGCGATCTGCTCGGGCACGCCGATGGTGGTGAAGGTGGGCGAGCTCGCGATGACCGCGACGCCGTTCGCGTCGAGCGCGGTGGTCTGCGCCGTGTACGAGCGCGCCGGCTTGAGGTTCTGCGTGGGCGTGAGCGTGAACACGGTGTTGCCGCCGCTCACCGACGCGGCCTGGAAGGCGACCGACTCGAACGAGTTGTCGTCGAAGAGGAAGGTGTTGCCGTTGAAGTTGCCGTCGTCGGGCACCACGTTCGCGGGCGGCACGGGCTTGTCGAAGGTGAGCACGAGCTGGGTCAGCACGCTCACGTTGGTGGCGCCGTCGACGGGCGTGAACGTGCCATGCGTCTGGTCGACCACCGTGATGCTGCGCGCCGCGCTGGGCGAGCCGGTGACGTTGGCCTCGTTCGTCTCCGCGCAGGTGATGGTGACCGGCGTCGAGGTGGCCGCGTTGAACGCCAGCGAGATGGTGTTCTTCGGCGACGAGGTGGTGGAGGTGTCGAGCTGCCCCGCGGTGCCGCCCGCGCTGGTGATGCTGACGTCGCCGGTGATGGCCCAGGTGTACGTGCGCGTGAGCGTCGCGGGCACGCTGAAGGTGGCGCCGCCGGTGACCGTCATGGTGTTCGAGGGCAGGCCGCTGATGGTCAAGGTGGCGGGCGGGCTGACCACGGTGAGGCTCTGCGTGCTGCTGGTCGCGCCGTTGCCGTTGGTGCCCGTGACCGTGGCCGTGAGCGTGCCGGGCGCGCCCGCGAGGATCGACACCGTGGTCGTGGTGCCGCTGCCGTTGATGGTGCCGCCCGTGACCTGCCAGGCGTACGTCGCGCCCGCGGTGGGCGAGGTGAGCGCCGCGCCGAACGTCGCGCCCTGGGTGACGTAGGTGCTGGTCGAGCCATTGGGGGTGAACGCGGGCGCCTGGAAGGTGAAGGCCGTCGAAGCGAGCGGGGCGGGCGTGACGGTGACGGGCCCAGAGTGCGCGCCGGTGCCGTCGGGGTTCGTGGCCGCGAGCGTCACCGTGTAGGTGGTGCCGTTGCTGAGGCCGGTCAGATCCATGGTGGTGATGGTGCCGACCGCCGACTGCGTGGTGGTGCTGGCGCCGTTGAACACGAACGCCACGTAGCCGGTGATGGTCAGGCCGCCGTCGAAGGGCGCCGTCCAGGTGAGCCGCGCGCCGCTGTCGAGCGGGGTGGCCGTGAGGTTCGTCGGCGCGTCCGGTGCGCCGGGGATGGTCACGGAGGCGCTGGGCGTCGAGGTGGGCGAATCCCCGACCGCGTTGGTGGCCGCGATCTCGAAGCGATAGCTCGAGCGCTGGTTGAGCGAGCCGATGGTGGCCGTGCGCGTGGGCACGTCGACGTCGAGTTGGCTGCCGGGCAGGAGGCTGAACGGCCCGCCGGCCTCCGAGGCGTAGACCTTGTACCCGGTGATGGCCGAGCCGTTGTCGCTCGAGGGCGCGTTCCAGGTGACCGTCGCGGCGCCGTTCGACTGGCCCGTGCCGGCGACGCCCGTGGGCGCAGTGGGCACGTCCGCGGGGGTGACCGCGCTGCCCGCGGCCTGGGCGGGCCCGATGCCGACGGCGTTGATGGCCGCCACCGAGAACGTGTACGCGGTGCCGTTGGTGAGGCCCGTGATGTTCTTGTCGAGCGGCGCGGGCAGGTGCACGGTGACCGGCGTGATGCCCGGCGACGCGGTGATCACGTAGTCGGTGATGGCGGTGCCGCCCGTGCTGGTCGACGCGGTCCACGTCACGTCCGCGCTGGCGATGCCCGCGAGGGCCGACACGCTCGCCGGCGCGCTCGGCAGGCTCCACGTCGTGCCCGCGCCCGCGCCGGGGCTGCCCGTGCCGATGTCGTTGGTGGCGGTGACGCTGGCGCTGACGCTCGTGCCGTTGCCCAGGCCGCTGAAGCTCGCGCTGGTGCCGGTCGTGGTGGTGGTCGCGTTGCCCGGCGTGAGCGTGACCGTGTAGCCCGTGATCGGGTGGCCCGACGAGGTGCCCGGCGCCGTCCACGAGACGGTGACCGCGCCGACCCCCGCGGCGGTGACGGTGACGCCCGTGGGCGCGCCGGGCACGGTGGGCCCGCTGTTGGGCGTGACGCTGTTCGAGGGCGTCGAGGTGGCCGAACTGCCGAGCGCGTTGTGGGCGACCACGGTGAACGTGTACGCGGTGCCGTTGGTGAGGCCGGGCACGGTGGCGCTGGTGCTGGCCGTGCTCGTGCTCGCGCCGCCGGGGCTGGCGGTGACGGTGTAGCTGGTGATGGCGCTGCCGTGGCTCGCGCCCGCGGTCCAGCTCACGTCCGCCGAGGAGTCGTGCGCGGTGGCCTGCACGTTCGTGGGCGCGTCGGGGACATCGAAGGTGGTCGCGCTGGTGGAGGTGCTGGCGCCGAAGCCCGCGCCGTTCTGGGCGCGCACGCTGAAGGTGTAGAGCGTGCCGTTGGCGAGCCCGGTGACCGTGGTGGAGGTGGCCGACGCGCCGAGGTCCGCGGTGAGGTTCCCGGGCGAGGTGACCACGCGATACCCCGTGATGGCGCCGCCGCCATTGCTCGCGGGCGCGGTCCAGGTGAGGCCGACCTGGTTCGCGCCCGGCGTGGCCACGAGGTTCCCGACCGCGCCTGGCGTGCTGAAGGGCGTGACCGCGCTGGACGGCGCCGAGGCCGCGCCGGTGCCGACCGCGCTGGTGGCCGTGACCGTGAAGGTGTACGCGGTGCCGTTGGTGAGGCCCGTGAAGGTCGCGCTGGTGCTGGTGGTGGTCTGCGTCGCGCCGCCCGGCGAGGCCGCGACCAGGTAGCCGGTGACGGGCGAATCCGACTGCGGCGCCGTCCAGCTCACCGTGGCCTGCGTGTCGCCCGGCGAGGCGGTGACGCCCGTGGGCGCGCCGGGCACGCTGAAGGTGGCCGCGCTGACGCCGTTCGAGGCGGGGCCGGTGCCGATGGCGTTGGTGGCCGCGACCGTGAACGTGTACGTCGTGCCGTCGAGGAGCCCGGTGAGGCTCGCGCTCGTGCCCGTGGCCGTGGTCGAGGTGGTGGAGGTGCCCGCGCTGATGGCGATGGTGTAGCCGGTGATGCTGCTGCCGCCGTCGCTGGCGGGCGCCGTCCAGGTCAGGTCGATCTGGCGGATGCCGGGCGTGGCGGTGAGGCCGGTGGGCACGCCCGGCGCGTGCGGGCCGCTCGAGGGTGTGACGGTGTTCGACGCGCTGGAGTTGGGCGAGCTGCCCACTGCGTTCGTGGCCACCACGGTGAAGACATAGGAGGTGCCGTTGCTCAGGCCCGGCACGTCGGCCGTGGTTCCCGCGCCCGTGGTGCTGACGGCGAGCGAGGCCCCGCCCGGGCTGGGCGTGATGGTGTACCCGCTGATGGTCTTGCCGCCATCGCTCGCCGGCGCCGTCCATGACACGGTCGCGCTCGCGTCGCCTGCCACTGCCGCCACGCCCGTCGGCGCGCCCGGGACATCGAAGGTGGTCGCGCTCGCGGGGGCCGAGGCCGGGCCGGTGCCGAAGGCGTTCACCGCCGCGACGGTGAAGGTGTACGCGGTGCCGTTGGAGAGCCCAAGCGCGCGCCCGTTGGTGGCCGTGCCCAAGGACGAGGTGGTCGCGCTCGAGCCCTGCGTGATGGCCAGGACGTAGCCGGTGATCGCGCTGCCGCCGTCGTCCGCGGGCGCGCTCCAAGTCAAGTCGGCCTCGCGGATGCCGGGCGTGGCGGCGAGGTTCGTCGGAGCGCCCGGCTTGGTGGGCTGCGCGGTGCCGTCCTGATAGCAGTGGTTGTCGGCGCCGCAGGTGAAGCCCGCGGGGCAGGTCCGATCAGGGTCTGAGCACTGCAGCTTTCCGGAGGGGATGTCGACGTTGTAGCAACCGGCGAGGAGCAGCGAGAGCGCGAACGCAGCGGACGCGAAGCGACGGACGATCATCGTCGACATCTCCGAAAGTGAAGGGCGCGGCTAGAGCGACGCTAAGAGCGTCGATAGCCGCGGGTCAAGGGCGTTTCCCTCCCACTTTTCCTCAAGTGCAAAGTTCTACGCGGAGCGGATTCCTTCGTGATCAAGCCCGCTTGGCGAAGCGCGCGTCCAAGGACCAGCGGTCGCGATCGCACAGCCACAAACCGATCAGTAACGACAGCAAATGAATGTGATTGGTGGCCACCGCCTCGTGCTTGAGCTGCAACATCAGGCCCACGTCGAGCGAGAGGAGCAAGAGCGCGCCCCCCATGAACGCGAGCCGCAACCGCAGGCCGAGCAGGAAGAGGAGGCCCAGGGTCAATTCGCACCAGGGCAGGACGGTGGTGTACGGCGCCACCGCCCAGGCGGGCAGGGGCGTGAGCTTCACGAACCACTCGGTGGTGTGCTGCGACCAGATGCCCAGGTTCTTGAGCGCCACGATGCCGCTCTCCTGGTCGCGGAGCTTGCCGAACCACTGCAGGAGCCAGAACTGCGCATAAAATGCGCGCAGGACCAGCAAGGCGAAGGTCTCTGCGCGGGCGCGGGGCGTCTCGTCAGGCATTCTTACCCTCCGCAAACTTCGGGTCGCGGTGCCGCGATCTTCCTAGGAGACAACCGCGCCACATTGTCTTAAAGGTGCGCCGCCGGGATCTGTTCGGCCGCGTACGTTCTGCATCCTACTTCGGTTTGGAGCCGCACATGCATCGCCTCCGCTCGTTCGTCCTCGCCGCCGCGCTCGTCGTCGCCTCTGCCGCCTCCGCGGGTGAGTACCTCATCACCGGCAACGAGATCGCCGGCCGCGCCACGGTGACGGACGCTGGCGGCGGCAAGGTGCACGTGCAGGCGCAGGTGAAGGGCTTCGGCAAGGACGGCCGCTCGGGGACGTGGAACGGCGACGGCACGCTGGGCGCGTCGGGCCTCACCTTCCGCGCGCAGGGCACGAACCGCGTGCTCACGCCGGGCGCCAAGGGCGTGCTCTCGGGCAAGCTCGGCGGCGGCACGCAGACCTGGACGCCCGCGCCGTCGACCAAGGGCGTCGTCATCCTGGTGGTGCCGGGCCTCTCGACCAACGGCTGGAACAAGGTCGGCATCCCCTACCTGGACGAGAACCTGGCCGCGCTGCAGGCCTTCGGCTACTCCGCGCGCCGGCTCGCCATCAAGACCGAGGACGGCGTCGCCAAGAACGCGGAGTTCATCGACGGCCAGATCAAGTCGGAGGCGGCCAAGGGCAACAAGGTCATCCTCTTCGCGCACAGCAAGGGCGCGGTCGATTCGACGGCGGCCATCGCGCTCGATCCCGCGCTCGTGCCGCTCGTGCACGGCCTCATCGCCATCCAGCCCGTGTGGGGCGGCTCGCCGATGGCCGAGATGGTCAAGTCGTCCAAGCTGCTCGACGCCGCGGTCAAGCTCGTCATCGAGCAGGTGTTCAAGGGCCAGAACGACGCGGTCCTCGACCTGGACTTCCAGCGCCGCCACGACTTCGTCGCCAAGAACGTCTACCCGGTGGCCAAGGTGCCGACCGTGGTGGTGCGCTCGACGTTCAACCGCTCGGTGTCGAAGTCGCCGCTGTGGGCGAACCAGAAGTACATCACCGCGAAGTACAAGAAGGCGAACGACGGCATGGTGATGATCGCGGACCAGCAGATCCCGGGCGCGGCGGCGACGATCGATCTGGAGAACATGGATCACTTCGAGCCGGGCCTGCGGAATGAGAGCAAGAACACGCCGCTCATCGTGACGTCGCAGGCGCTGCTGGCGCTGATCTCCAAGATGTAGGGCAGCAGTTCCGGCGCCGGAACTGCTTCACAGGAAGGAAGAAAGGAAAGAAGGGTCGAACTGAGCTGAACCCTTCCTTGTTTCCTTCCTGTGAGAGCAGTTGCAGTTCGGACTACTTCCGCCACGACTTGTAGTTCCCGCACTCCGCGATCACCTGCTGGTGATACCGCGTGTCCGCGAGCGTCGAGAGCTTGGTGAACCACGCCACGGGCACGGGGAGCTTGTCTGAGCCCTGGCGGGCGTCCTCGAGCAGGCGGCCCAGCTCGCACTTCGCGGCCTGGAACGCGGCCTTGGCCTTGAACTCGCGGTCGCCCGTCAACTCGTACGCGCGGGCGAAGGCGGCTTCGGCGGGCCTCGTGTCGTGCACGTCGGCGAAGGGGTCCTCGAGCGTCGCGCGCGCGTTGCCGTACCAGCTCAGGTTGTAGAGGATCGCGCCCAGCTCGAACGCCGCCTTCGCGGCGGGCTCGCCCGTCCCCTTCGCGTCCTGCTCGGCCTTTTGCAAGCGCTGCGCGACCGTCAGCAAGGTCCAGTAGTTGTCGAGCGCGAACTTCTCGTGGTCGCAGTCGTGGCAGTCGCGGATGCGCAGCGCGGACGGGTCGGTGCCGAGCGCGCCCCACTCGTGTCCTGGCAGTTGGCCCGCGAGCACGGTGGCGGCCTCGGCGTAGCGGTGCGCGCCGAGGAGCGACTTGCCCCAGTCGGCGAGGAGCTGGTACTCTTGATAGCCCCCCGCTGCGTTCATCCACTTGTCGAGCGGCGTGGACGCGGCGCGAAAGCGCTCGAGCACCGACTTGGCGAACTCCGGCGTCCACTTGTGCGCGGTACCTGGGAGCAGGAGCTCCTTGCCCGCGGCGTCCGCCTGCTGCGCCAGCCCGCGGCGCGCCGCCATCAGCACTGCGTCCCTGCGCGTCTTGTGGTCGCTCGACTGCACGTTCTGCAGGAACTCCTCGCGCAGGCCCGGCTCCTTGAGCGCGTGCGCGGCGAGCGCGATGGTCAGCGTCTCCGAGAGCTGCGCGTTCATGGCCGCATCGCCCGGGTGCAGCTTCTGCGCGAGCGCGAGGCGCGTGCGTGTGACGGGCAGGTCGCCCCGCAGCGCGCTGACATGGGCCGCCACCAGCGCGAAGAGCCACGGACGGTCCGCGCCCGGCGTGGTCGAGATGGTCTGCGCCAGCGCCTCGAGCTTCTCGTCGAGCTTGTGTGTCGCCTCGCTCGCCGCGAGCTGCCGCACGGCCAGCAGGGCCAACAGATCGCTCTTGGGATCGGCCGCGAAGATCTCGCGCATCGCCGTGACCGCGTCGTAGCGCAGGCCGATGAGGCTCCACAGCGCGGCCTTGTCCTTCGCGTCGGTGGCGAGGGCGAGGCTCTGCTTCCACTCGTCGTCATTGCGCGGCGAGAAGTCGGCGGCGGTCAGGCCACCGAGCGAGGGCAGGCCCGCGTGGGCGCGCGCGAGCTCGAGGTTCGCGCGCGGTCGATTTCCAAGGCGCAAGAGCGAGCCCGCGACGTAGTGGAGCCCACGGAAGCGCAGCGGCTTCGAGGGCCCCGCCAGCGCTGCCGTGTTGGCGTCCGCGAAGGCGACGAGCCCCGCGAAGTCCTTGGCGTAGAAGCGCAAGCGCAGCAATTGAAAGCCGTATCGCTGCTTCAAGAACGGCTCCTTGGCCCGCGCGAACGCGCCCTCGCCGCCCTGCAGCACCCTGGTGGCCTCGGCCTGCGGCGCGCCCGCGGGGAGGTCCATGAAGCCCTGCGCGCGCGGCGTCACCTTGCGCAGAAAGCCCAGGTAGAACAGCGCCGCCGACAGCTTGTCCTTCTCGTCGCCCGAGAGCTTCACGCCCGTGATTCCGTCGAAGCCGGCCGGCGCCTTCTTCTTGCCCTTGAGCGCGAAGATGAGGTCGTCGAGCGGCAGGTCGTCGCCCGCGTAGAGCACCTTGACCCACGCCTCCTGCGTCACAGCCTTCGGCAGGAACGTCGCCCAGTCGGCGAGCTGCTCCTTGCGCTCGCACTCGACGCACGCGTCGCCGAACCGGCGCGTCTCGTCATAGAAGAGCGAGTCCATCGTCGTCGAATCGATGATGCGCGGGTCGAACGTCGTCTCCTGCGTGATGTCCGGGTCCATGCCGCCGCACGCGCCCGCGTCGCGCGGGATCGACGCGAGGCCCACGAGCCCCAAGAGCAGGAGCGGCCAGAGGCTACGGGACGGCGTCGAAGAGCTTCCCCAAGCTGTCGTCGTCATGGCGCGCGAGGTTCCTTTCGGACAGATCGAACAGTGCCACGGCGCGGCCCGACTTGCGCGGGGGAAGGTGCGGCGCGAGGAGGCGCGCGGCCTCCAGCACCTCGGCAGACGAGGGCGACTCGACCTTGAGCGCGTCGCCTGCGCGCAGGAACACGCCGTCGACGAACGTGTCCTCGCGCACGAGGTAGCGATGGTCGCCGCGCGCCTCCAGCTTGGGCATCGACGCGAGCTGCGCGGGATCCAAGGCCTGCAAGAGCGCGAGCGGCCGGTCGTCGCGCACCTGCACCACCCACGACCAGATGGGCAGCGCCACATCGAGCGGCAGCGGGTACTCGGGCAGCCGCGAGAGGTACTGCGCGGCGAGGCCCGCGTCGAAGATGCCGCGATCGGTGTCGGACGGCCCCGCGCGTCCCATGCCGTAGAACATCAACATCCCGCGCGCGACCGGCGGCACGCCCGTGCGCTCGCGGAACTTGATCTGATGGAGGCGGATGGTGGCCGAGAGCGTCATCCCGGCCTCGCGCGCGAGCGGCGTCAGCGCGTTGAGGAACGCGAAGTACGCCTCGCGCGTCATGTCGGTCCAGTCGCAGTCGAGCTGCAGCTCGTGCGGCTGCGCGTGCAGTGGCGCGATCGCCTCCCGCGTCTGCTTCAGCACCTCGGCAGCGAGGGTCTGCGCCCTCGCGGCGGTCATGGCGCGGAACAGCCGCTCACGCAGGAAGACGACCGGCACCAGGTCGGCTCCGGGCGGCAGCGCCAATCCCTCTGCGAGCGCGACCTTCGCGATGGTTTGTGGCCCGAGCATCGACGCGGGGTCGTGATCCACGTCGAACACGCGCAGGTAGAGGCGCCCCGCGTGCAGCGCGTGGAGCGAGGCCCGCTCGCGCTCCGAGAGCGAGAGTGTCGTGCGCCAGACATAGAACGCGCGCTGGCTCGGGGGCCCCTGCGGTTTGCAGGAACTACCCCCAAGCCCGCCAAGGAGGGCGAGCAAGGCCGCCAGGGCCGCTCTGCGTGATTTCAGTGAGAATGGAAAAATGACAAAAATGGTGCGCCCTTCCGTGGGCTTGGCGAACCCGCTGATCAGCTTGATCCTCTCACAGGTTGCGACGCCACGGATCCCGCGGAATGCTGCGCCCGACGTGGGCGTTTCTCCCACCAAGATTTCGAGTGTGCCGTCGGTTGCCGGACGGTGCTGTTTTGATCTACTGTCTCCGACGTTCATCTTTCCACCAGTAGGGATTCCCGGGGCCATGACCGATCAGATTCGCGACGTCGTCCGCCAGCACGCGCGGCTAGCCGTGCCCGTTGAACAGATTCCGGACGATGGCGATCTCTACGCCGCCGGCCTCACCTCCCACGCCAGCGTGAACTTGATGCTGGCGCTGGAGTCCGCCTTCGACGTGGAGTTCCCCGAGCGCATGCTGCGCCGCCGGGCCTTCGAGAGCATCGCCGCCATCCGCTCCGCGCTCGAGGAGCTGCGCGGCAACGGCTAGCCTCACCTCGCCGCACGCTGTCCGCTGTTCACCAGCTTCGGAGACACATCCATGAGCTCCTCAGGGGACGCGGGCTCCACCTTCGCGAAGATCACGCAGGGCATCGGCGCCGACGTGGCGGCCGTGCACGCGGGGGCGGTCGACAAGGACGCGCGCTTCCCGGCGGAGGCCTTCGCTGCCCTGCGCAAGGAGAAGCTGCTCTCGGCCTACGTGCCGAAGGAGCTGGGCGGCCTCGGCTGCACCATGAAGGACCTGCACGTCATGTGCTACACGCTGGGCCTGCACTGCGCCAACACCGCGATGGTGTTCGCCATGCACCAGATCCAGGTCGCGTGCCTGGTGCGGCACGGGCTCAAGTCGCCGCTCCTCACCAAGTACGTCACCGAGAAGGTGGTGGGCGAGCAGCACCTCATCGCCTCGGCCACCACCGAGGCGGGCATCGGCGGCGATGTGCGCTCGTCGAGCTGCGCGGTGGAGCTCTCGGGCGACACGTTCAACCTCAAGAAGAACGCGCCGGTCATCTCCTACGCCGACTCGGCGGATTCGCTCCTCGTCACCGCGCGCCGCGCGCCGGAGTCGCCCGCGAGCGATCAGGTCATCTCGCTCGTGGAGAAGGGCGACTACACGCTCGAGCGCACCTCCAACTGGGACACGCTCGGCTTCCGCGGCACCTGCTCGAACGGCTACATGCTGACCGCGAGCGGGCCGGCGGGGAAGATCCTGCCGCAGCCGTACGCGGAGATCTCGGCGCAGACCATGTTGCCGGTCGCGCACCTCGTGTGGCCGAGCTTGTGGCTCGGGCTCGCCACCAGCGCGGTGAACCAGGCGCGCGCGTTCATCCGCTCCGAGGCACGCAAGCGTCCGGGCGCGGTGCCGCCGGCGTCGATGCGGCTCGCGGAGACGATGGCGGTGCTGCAGGGCATGAAGGCCAACGTCGAGGCCGCGGTGGCCGACTACGAGTCGCGGCTGAACGATCCCGAGGCGCTCTCGGCCATCGCCTTCGCGCTGCGCATGAACAACCTCAAGGTCGAGGTCTCCGAGCAGGTGGTGGACGTGGTCGGCCGCGCGATGCGCATCTGCGGCATCCAGGGCTACAAGCACGACTCCAAGTTCACGCTCGGCCGGCACCTGCGCGACGCGTGGGGCGCGCAGCTCATGGTCAACAACGACCGCATCCTCGGTCACAACGCCCAGCTCCTGCTCGTCCACAAGGACGAGTAGCCAGAGGACCACGTGGACACGGCCACCGTTCAGTCCGAGTTCCTGCAGCAGCTCTTCGCGCACCGGCTGCTCATCCCGTCCGGCGTGGACGGGCTCTACGGGCGCGGCACCTGGTTCGAGCGCGTGGTCGAGGGCATCGACGCCGCCGTCCAGCGCATCGGCGCGCCCGACAACGCCGAGGCGCTGCACTTCCCGCCCGTCGTCACGCAGCACAACTACCAGCTCTCCGAGCACTTCAAGTCGTTCCCGGATCTCGTGGGCGTGGTGCGCGGCTTCCGCGGCAAGGACAAGGATCACCTCGCGCTGGTCGAGAAGATGGAGCGCGGTGAGGACTGGGCCGCGAACTTCGGGCCCACGGGCGTGATCATGACGCCGGCCGCCTGCTATCCGATCTACCCCACGCTCAAGGGCACCATCCCGCCCGAGGGCAAGCGCGTCACCGTGCTCTCGTACTGCTTCCGCTACGAGCCGTCGCTCGACCCGGCGCGCCTGCAGATGTTCCGCCAGCGCGAGCACGTGCGCATCGGCACGCCCGACGACGTGCGCGAGTTCGCCGCCACCTGGAAGGCGCGCGGCGAGCAGCTCTTCAAGGAGCTCTCGCTCGACTCGTGGAGCGACGTGGCGAACGACCCGTTCTTCGGCCGCGTGGGCAAGATGCTGGCGGCGAACCAGCGCGATCAGGGCCTCAAGTTCGAGCTGCTCGTGCCGATCACCTCGCGCGAGAAGCCCACGGCCTGCTGCTCGTTCAACTACCACCAGGATCACTTCGGGCACCTCTTCGAGATCAAGCTGCCGACCGGCGAGTGGGCGCACACGGCCTGCGTCGGATTCGGCCTGGAGCGCACCACGCTGGCGCTCTTCAAGACGCACGGCTTCGACGTCGAGAAGTGGCCGGCGACCGTCCGCGAGAGGCTCAAGCTGTGACGCGCGCGCAGGTCCTGCCACTCGACGCGAAGTCGTACCAGCGGCACTTCATCCACGGCGAGGAGCGCGCGTGGACGGAGACGAACTGCTACGTCGACCTGTGGATCGAGCTGTTGCACGGGTATGGCCTCGATCCGGTGCCGGCGCTCGCGCACACGGTGGCCATCGACTTCGAGGGTGACGGGTTCACCTTCTTCAAGCCGCCGCTCGAGGACATCGAGGAGCTGTACGGCTTCGAGGTGATGGAGCACAACATCTGGCGGCCGCTGCCCGAGCACATCAAGGAGCAGCTCGCGCTGGGGCGGCCGCTGCTCATCGAGATCGACGCGTGGTTTCTGCCGGACACGGCGGGCGTCTCGTACAAGACCGACCACGCGAAGACCACGGTGGCGGTGACGGCCATCGACACCGAGGCCAAGACGCTCGGCTACTTCCATGGGCGCGGGTACTACGAGCTCTCGGGCGAGGACTACGTCGGCGCGCTGCGGCTGGAGCTGCCGCCGGGCGTGGTGAGCCTGCCGCCGTACACCGAGATCGCCAAGACGCGGCACTTGAAGCGGCCGTCGCGCGCGGAGCTGACGGCGATTTCGCTCAAGCAGCTCGCGCGGCACCGGGCGGCGATGCCGACGGACAATCCGATGACCCGCTTCGGCGTGCGGCTCGTGCACGACATCGAGTGGCTCAAGACGCAGCCGCTGCAGGCGTTCCATCAGTATTCGTTCGCCACCGTGCGCCAGCTCGGCTCGTGCGCCGAGGTGACGGCGTCGTACATGCGCTGGCTCGGCGAGAGCGGCGTTCCGGGCCTCGAACCGGCGGCGGGCGCGTACGACGAGATCTCCGCGACGTGCAAGACGATGCAGTTCCGGCTCGCGCGCGTGGCCAACACCAAGAAGCCGTGGGACGCGTCGGCGTCGGTGCAGACGCTCGCGGATTCGTGGGCGCTGGCGAAGAAGACCCTCACGGAGCGCGTGGGCTAGCGGATGCAGCTCGGGTTCACGAAGGCGACGTCGCTCATCGCAGGCTGGGAGCTCGCGTTCGCGCCAGCGGGGGCGGCAGCGGACCCGGCGGCGTTGGAGGCGATGGGGCTCGCGTGGATCCCCGCGCAGGTGCCGGGCACGTCGGCGGGCGCGCTGCGGGCGCTCGGGCAGTGGTCGCTCGATGCGGTGCGCGATTCCGTTCGTGATTTCGAGGCGGACGACACCTGGTATCGCTGCACGCTCACGGGCTTGGGGCAGGGCGCCCGTACGCTGCGCTTTGCGGGCCTCGCCACGCTCTGCGAGGTCTTCGTCGACGGCAAGCGGGCGCTGACCACGGGCAATCAGTTCCGTGCGCACGAGCTCGACCTCGACCCGTCCGTGGGCGAGTCGGCCACGCTGCACCTGCGCTTCCTCTCGCTGAAGAAGGCGCTCGCGGCAAAGCGTCCGCGGCCGCGCTGGAAGACGCGCCTCGTGGAGCAGCAGCAGCTCCGTTGGCTGCGCACGACGCTCCTGGGCCGCATCCCGGGCTGGACGCCGCCGGTGACCGCGGTGGGGCCGTGGAAGCCGGTGACGCTCCTGCAGCACGAGGGGCCGCGCGTGCGCTCGGCGATGCTGCGCACCGAGGTCGAAGGCACGACAGGCGTGGCCGCGCTCGCGCTCGTGATCGAGGTCGGCCCGGGAGACCAGAGTGCGGCAGGCGGCGCTGCGGCTGGAGCAGACGCGGCGATCGAGGCCGAGCTGGAGCTCGCGGGGCAGCGCGTGCGCCTTCAGCAGACGGCGCAGGACGGCGCCTCGCGGACGCTCGCGGGTACGCTGCGCATCGCCGACGTGGCCCTCTGGTGGCCGCACACGCACGGCGCGCCCGCGCTGCACGAGGCCACGCTGCACTTGAGCAGGGGAGAGAGCGCGCACGGACCAGCGGTCACGCGCTCGCAGTCGCTGGGCAAGGTGGGCTTCCGCACCATCGCCGTGGACCAGACGGACGGGAAGTTCACCGTGAGCGTCAACGGCGTCGAGGTGTTCTGCCGCGGCGCGTGCTGGACCACGCTCGACCCCGTCGTGCTCCACGGTGACGCGGCGGGCTACACGGCGGCCGTCGAGCAGGCGCGCGCGTGCGGCATGAACCTCGTGCGCGTCGGCGGCACGATGACCTACGAGGACGACGCGTTCTACAGCGCGTGCGATGCGGCCGGCGTGCTGGTCTGGCAGGACTTCATGTTCGCCAACCTCGACTATCCCGTCGGCGACGCGGCCTTCGCGGAGGACGTGCGCATCGAGGTGCGGCAACAGCTCGGTCGCATCGGCGCGCACCCGTGCCTCGCTATCCTGTGCGGCGGCAGCGAGGTCGAGCAGCAGGCGGCGATGCTGGGCCTGCCGCGCGAATCGTGGAGCGGGCCGCTCTTCGAGGAGCTGCTCCCGGCCGAGTCGCGCGCGCTGTGCCCGGGCGTGCCGTACGTGACCAACAGCCCCACCGGCGGGCCGCTGCCGTTCACCGTGAACCAGGGCGTGTCGCACTACTACGGCGTGGGCGCGTACCTGCGGCCGATGGAGGATGCGCGCCGGGCCGAGGTGAAGTTCACCAGCGAGTGCCTGGCCTTCGCCAACGTGCCCGTGCAAGAGACCGTCGACGAGCTGCTCACCGACGCGCAGGCGCCCGGACACCATCCCCGCTGGAAGGCCCGCGTGCCGCGCGACACGGGCCCGGGCTGGGACTTCGAAGATGTCCGCGATCACTACCTGAAGCTGCTCTACGGCCTCGATGCCGTGACGTTGCGCTCCACGCAGCCCGAGCGCTGGCTCGAGCTCTCGCGCGCGGTGTCGGCCGAGGTGATGGAGGCCACCTTCGCCGAGTGGCGGCGCGCGCGCTCGACGTGCAAGGGCGGCGTCGTCTGGTTCCTGCGCGACCTCTGGCGCGGGGCAGGGTGGGGCGTGGTCGACTCCGAGGGCCGGCCCAAGCCCGCGTGGTGGGCGCTCAAGCGCGCGTTCCAGCCCGTGGCGCTCTTCGTGTCGGACGAGGGCCTGAACGGCCTCGTGGCGCACGCGATCAACGAGACCGCGCAGCCCCTGGACGTCACGCTCTCGTTCGAGCTCATCCGCGACGACGTGCGCGTGGGTCACGGTGAGCGCGCGCTGACCTTGCCTGCGCGCTCGAATCAAGAGGTGGACCTCGGCTCGCTGCTCGAGGGCTTCCGCGACGTGACCTGGGCCTTCCGCTTCGGGCCGCCGGGACATCTCGTGTCCATCGCCACGCTGCGCGGCGCCGAGGGCAAGGTGCTCTCGCAGGCGTTCCACTTTCCGGGCGGCAGGCCGTCGGCGCAGGCGCCCGGCGAGGGCGGGCGCGCGTGGGTGGAGACGAGCGGCGACGCGCGCGTGCTGGTGGTGGAGGCGGCGAAGTTCCTGCAATCGGTGCACCTCGAGCTCGACGGTCACAGCGGCGACGACGACTGGTTCCACCTCGGGCCCGGCGTCCAGAAGCGCATCCCGCTGGCGCCGGGCGGGAAGCCGGGGCCGGTGCGGGGCGAGCTCATCGCGCTGAACCTGCACGCGCCCATCCGCGTCGGGGAGCGGCCGTGAGCGTCGGGCCGCGGCCCCAGGCGTTCTATGTCGGTGAGGGCGCGTCGCGCTGCTTCGCGATGCTGCACCTGCCGCAGGGCGCTCCGCGCGCGGGCGTGGTCCTCGTGTCGCCGCTGCACTGGGACGGGATCGCCACGCACCGCACGCACCGCAAGCTGGCCGAGCGGCTCGCTGCCGAGGGGCTGGCCGTGCTGCGCTTCGATCTGCCCGCGAGCGGTGACTCGGCCGGCGCCGACTCCGACCCGGGCCTCGTTCCGCTGTGGGTCGACGCGGTGGGCGCGGCCATCGACGCGCTCAAGCAGCGCGCGGGGGTG
>JAFEBC010000776.1 GCA_018266095.1 Deltaproteobacteria bacterium | reverse complement strand
TCTCGTCATCGCTCGCGGTCTTCTCTACATCGAGCCTCTCGTCGCTCTCCTCGAGTCTGGCAGCATCGTGGCCGCTCCGAGATCTGATCAATGACAAGCCCACGCCCCGGGCCCGCGGAGAAATTCGCTTCTGGCCCCGCGATCGCGTCCGCGCTACCCTCGACCAAACGCGCGGAGTTCGTGTCCGCGCCCACCGGAGGCGATGAAGGCAATGTTCTTCCGCGACGAGAAGAAGGACGGCAAGAAGGCCGCCACGCGCTCCGTGCCGCTCCTGCCCCTGCGCGACATCATCGTCTTCCCGCACATGGTGGTGCCGCTGTTCGTCGGCCGTGAAAAATCCATCGCCGCGCTCGAGGAGGCGATGGGCAAGGACAAGGAGATCCTGCTCGCCGCGCAGAAGAAGGCCAAGACCAACGAGCCCTCGCCCGACGACATCTTCGAGATCGGCACGCTCGGCACGATTCTGCAGCTCCTGCGGCTCCCCGACGGCACGGTGAAGGTGCTGGTCGAGGGCAAGAAGCGCGCGCAGATCTCGCGCTGGGTGCCGCACGAGAAGTACCTGCTCGTCGAGGCGGCCGAGCTGGACGAGAGCGCCGACAAGGGCGTCGAGCTCGAGGCGCTGGTGCGCTCGGTGCACGCGACCTTCGAGACGTACGTGAAGCTCAACAAGCGCATCCCGCCCGAGATGCTGGTGAGCGTGAGCAGCATCGACGAGCCAGCGCGGCTTGCGGACACCATCGTCGCGCACCTGTCGCTCAAGCTGAACGACAAGCAGGCCATCCTCGAGGAGACGAGCGCCGGCAAGCGGCTCGAGCGGCTCTACGAGCTGATGCAGGGCGAGATCGAGATCCTCCAGGTGGAGAAGAAGATCCGCACGCGCGTCAAGAAGCAGATGGAGAAGACGCAGAAGGAGTACTACCTCAACGAGCAGATGCAGGCGATCCAGAAGGAGCTCGGCGAGCGCGACGAGTTCAAGAGCGAGCTGCAGGAGCTCGAGGAGAAGATCAAGAACAAGAAGATGTCGAAGGAGGCCACGGCCAAGGTCAAGAAGGAGCTGCGCAAGCTCAAGATGATGAGCCCGATGAGCGCAGAGGCCACGGTGGTGCGCAACTACATCGACTGGATCCTCGGCCTGCCCTGGTACGAGTACACGAAGGACAAGCACGACATCAACGAGGCGGAGAGCATCCTCGACGACGACCACTTCGGGCTGAAGAAGCCGAAGGAGCGCATCCTCGAGTACCTGGCGGTGCAAGCGCTGGTCGAGAAGATGAAGGGGCCGATCCTCTGCTTCGTGGGCCCGCCTGGCGTGGGCAAGACGTCGCTCGGCAAGAGCATCGCCAAGTCCTTGGGCCGCAAGTTCGTGCGCATCTCGCTCGGCGGTGTGCGCGACGAGGCCGAGATCCGCGGACACCGCCGCACGTACATCGGCGCGCTCCCGGGCAAGATCATCCAGTCGATGAAGAAGGCGGGCTCGGGCAATCCCGTGTTCCTGCTCGACGAGATCGACAAGATGTCGACGGACTTCCGCGGCGACCCGAGCGCGGCGCTGCTCGAGGTGCTGGATCCCGAGCAGAACCACACCTTCGCGGACCACTACCTCGACCTCGACTACGACCTCTCGAAGGTCATGTTCATCTGCACCGCGAACACGCTGCACGGCATCCCGGGGCCGCTGCAGGATCGCCTCGAGGTCATCCGCATCGCGGGCTACACCGACATCGAGAAGATGAAGATCGCGCGCAAGTACCTCGTGCCCAAGCAGAAGGAGGCGAACGGCCTCGACGAGGTGAAGCTCACCATCACCAAGAAGGCGATGGCGGAGCTCGTGCACCGGTACACCAAGGAGTCCGGCGTGCGCGGCCTCGAGCGCGAGGTGGCGACGGTGTGCCGCAAGATCGCCAAGGACATCCTCTCGACGGGCAGGCGTGAGGAGCCGGTGCTGGTGGATCGCAAGAAGATCCACAAGCTGCTCGGGCCGCCGAAGTTCAGCTACGGCAAGACGGAGGCGAAGGACGAGATCGGGCTCGTGACGGGCCTCGCGTGGACCGAGGTCGGCGGCGAACTGCTGCAGACGGAAGTGACCGTGATGCCCGGCAAGGGCAAGCTCATCCTCACCGGCAAGCTCGGCGACGTGATGCAGGAGAGCGCGCAGGCGGCGCTGTCGTACGTGCGCTCGCGGGCGGAGAAGTTCGGCATCGACAAGATGTTCTCGGAGAAGTTCGACATCCACGTGCACGTGGCCGAGGGCGCGGTGCCGAAGGATGGCCCGAGCGCGGGCGTGACGATGGCGACGGCGATGGTGTCGGCGCTGACGCGGATCCCGGTGCGGCGCGACGTGGCGATGACGGGCGAGATCACGCTGCGCGGGCGCGTGCTGCCGATCGGCGGCTTGAAGGAGAAGGCGCTGGCGGCGCACCGCGGGGGCATCAAGCTCATCCTGATCCCCAAGGAGAACGCGAAGGACGTGCGCGAGATCCCGCAGAAGATCCGCAAGGAGCTGACCATCATCCCGGTGGACCACGTCGATGAGGTGCTGGGGCGCGCGCTGGTGCTGGAGAGCCCGGAGATGCTGTTCCGCAAGGTGGAGCCGTCGACCACTCCGCCGGCGGCTGCGACGTAGGAACTGCAAGAGCGAAAAGCCTCAACGCGGAGGCGCGGGGACGCGGAGGGTCTGTCTCGATCTGACAACCCTCGGCGACCGTGCCGGCGAGGCCCATTCCTCGCAGCGGCACGATCGCTTTGGGTCCCTGCAGATCGGAATCAGTGCGCGCTGCATGGTGTACTTTGGACACCATGCGCGCGGGCTCTCGTCACTTCTGCCAGATGCGCTTCCACCAGGCGGGCGCGGCGGGCACCACCGGATCCGGGCCCATGTACGAGCGGATCTTCGCCACCTCCCAGCCCGTCAGCGACGCGAGCGTCTTGGCCTCCTGCGCGCGGCGCTCCTTGAGCTGCTTCACGTAGGCGATGCCGGCGGGGCAGCTCGTGTCGCCCTTGAACGGCCGCTGCAGCACGTAGCGCGCCTGGAAGTTCTGCGTGTCGCCCGTCTCCTGGAACGCGAGGTCCTCGGGGAAGTGGTCGGCGTCGTAGCGCACGTGCAGGCGCGTGAGCTGCACCGGCAGCGCGCCGCCGTGGTACGCGCTCTGGTCCACCCAGAAGGCGCCGAGGTCGCGCAGCTCATTGGTGGCGAGCGGCTGCGCCGAGCACGGGTCGCACCAGCTC
>JAFEBC010000775.1 GCA_018266095.1 Deltaproteobacteria bacterium | reverse complement strand
GTCCTCCTTGCGCTCGCGCAGCGGCGGCAGCGTGAGGTGGAACACGTCGAGCCGGTGGAAGAGGTCCAGGCGGAAGCGGCCGGCCTTCACCTCGGCCGCGAGATCGCGATTGGTGGCCGCGACGATGCGCACGTCCGCCGAGAGATCGCGCGTGCCGCCCACACGGCGGAAGGTCGTGGTCTCCACCGCGCGCAAGAGCTTGGCCTGCAGGCCCGGCGACAGCTCGCCGATCTCGTCGAGGAAGAGCGTCCCGCCGTCGGCCAGCTCGAAGATGCCGCGCTTGCTGCTCTTGGCGTCGGTGAAGGCGCCGCGCTCGTGGCCGAACAGCTCCGACTCGAGCAGGTTCTCTCCCAGCGATGCGCAGTTGAGCTCGACGAAGGCGTCCTCGCGGCGCGCGGGCGTGTGCAGGTGGATGAACCTCGCGATCACCTCCTTGCCGGTGCCGCTCTCGCCCTGCAGCAGCACCGAGGTGCTCGGGCTCTCGGCCACGCGGCGCGCCCGGTCGAGGATCTCGCGCATGGCCACGCTGTTCGACTCGAGCAGCGCCGGCGCGGGGCCTGTGGCCTTGAGCGCGCGCACGCGGTGGCGCAGGCGGCGCGTCTCCAGCGCCTTGCGGATCTTCACGATCAGATCCGGGAGCTGGATCGGCTTGGTCAGGTAGTCCTCCGCGCCCTGGCGCAGCGCGAGCACGGCGTTCTCCACGTCGGCGTAGGCGGTGGCCACGAGGAAGGCCGTGTCGAGCCCGCGCTCCTGCGCCTCGCGCGAAAGCTCGGCCAACAGCTCCACGCCGTCGCGATCGGGCAGGTTGCGATCGAGCACGACCACGTCGGCGCCCTCGGCGGCGAACGCGCGCGCACCTGAACCAGCGTCGGCGGCGGTGCGCACGGAGTAGCCCTCGCGCGAGAGCGCCTCCTCGGCGATCACGCGGAACGACTTCTCGTCGTCGACCACCAGGACTAGTGGGCCCATGAGGCTCCTTGTGAGGGCGCGGCGGCGGGCAGCGGCTCCTCGACGCGAGGCTCGACGGGCAGCGTGACCACGAAGCGCGCGCCCGTGAGCGTCCCGCGCGCCAGCTCGATGCGTCCGCCGTGCGCAGAGACGAAGCGCTGCGCCGTGGCCAGACCGAGGCCGGTGCCGTTGCGCTTGCTGGTGAAGAAGGGCTCGAAGAGGTGCGCGCGCGCGTCGTCGGGCACGCCCGGGCCAGAGTCCTCGATGGCGAACTCGACGGACTTCGGTTCGGCCTCGAGCTGCCGCGTGTGGATGCGCACCCGCCGCTGCGCGCTCGGCTGGGGCCCGAAGGCCACCGCCTCGATGGCGTTCTGCACGAGGTTGACCAGCACGCTCTGGATGCGCTCGGCGTCGAAGCTCGCGGGCAATGCGCCGGGCGAGAGCTCGAGCACCAGCTCCACGTCCGCCGAGGCCGCCGACTCGCGGCAGAGGTCGGCCGCCCGCTGCGCCAGCGCGTTGAGGTCCCCGCGCTGCTTCATCAGCCGCGGCGTGCGCGCGAACACCAAGAGCTCATCGGTGAGCGTGCGCAGCCGCGTGACCTCCTCGCGCACCTGCGTGTGCACGCGCTTGAGGCCCGCGCCGTCGGCCTGCGCGGTGATGAGGTCGACGCCCATGCCGATCGCGCCCAGCGAGTTCTTCAGCTCGTGCGAGATCACCGCCGCGGCCTGCCCCATCGCGGCCAGCCGCTCCTGCGCGAGCAGCGAGCGCTGCGCCGACTCCAGCTCCGCCGTGCGCGCCCGCACGCGCTGCTCCAGGGAGCTCGCCAGCTCGCGGATCTGCTCGAGGTCGGCGTCGTGCTGCGCGTCGCTCTTGCCCAGCGCCCGCGTGAGCTCACCGAAGGCGCGCGCGAGCTCACCCAGCTCGTCCGGGCGATTGGCGGCGCTCTCGATGCCCGCGCTCAGGATCGGATCGGCCCCCGCGGACGCCGGCTGCTCGCGTCGGGAGCGCAGCGTGCGCACGCCCGCGACCAGGGCGTCGATCGGGCTCACCAGGGCGCGCGAGGACAAGAGCCCGAGCGCGATCGCGAGCAGGCCGCCGGCGATGAGGATCGCGAGCAAGAGCTGCACCTGGCGCTGCAGGCCGTCATCGAGCGCGTTCCAGCGCCAGCGGAACACGAGGCCCCAATCGACGTGCGCGACCGGCGCGTGCGCGTAGAGCCAGCGCACGCCGTTCTCATCGGTGCGAAAGGTGCCGGGCCCCGCGCGCGCCTGTGAGAGCGCACGTTGCCACCCGGCCCCATCGACCTTGCCGTTGGGCGCGAGCACGAGGCCGCGCGCCGACACCAGCGCCACCTCGGCGCCCGCGCCGATCACGTCCGTCAGCGCGGGCGCGAAGATGCGGTCCGCGCGCACGTCGATGATGCCGCGCAGGACTCCCGCGGCCTGGCCGGGCGTGCCGCCGATGGGCACCACGAGATTGACGATCGAGGGATGCTCCGCGCTCCCCATCACCAGCGCGCCCTTCGCCGCGCGGCCCTCCTTGAACCACGGCGCGTCCGCGAACGAGCGCCCCGTGCAGTCGGGCGAGGTCGGCTCGGACCACAGACAGCGGCCGTTCGCGTCCTCGATCTGCAGGCCGATGTTGAACACGGTGGAGTTGCGGTGCGCGTGCGAGAGGAGCTGCGCCTCGGGCCGCAGGTCATCGTCGGTGAGGTCGACCTCGGCCATGCGTGAGAGGCGCAGGAGCTCACCGGTGGCCACGGCCAGGCTGTCGCCCAGCGCCGCCGCGCGGTTCTGCGCCAGGAGCAGCATGCGGCTCGAGGGCGGCTCGGACGAGTAGCGCCGCGACTGCGCGATGAGCAACGCGCCCGTCACCGCCACCGACACCAGGGCGACGAGGCACGACACCAGCGCGACGCGGGGTCTGAGCTTCACGTGTGTGAGTCTATGCCACCACAAGGATCTTGGACCCTCCCTACAAGGAACTTTCAGTCCGGACGCCGCGCACTTGGGCCGCTCCGAGGGGAGACCCATGGCCCGCCCCTTGCTCTTGCACGGGGCATGCTCGCGCTCGTCCTCGCCCTGACAGTTGCGTCGCCCGCCGCGGAGGTCCCCTCGGGGAGCCCGCTGACCTTGCCTGTGGCGCTGCGGCTCCTGCGCGAGCGCGGGTTCGATCGGCTCTTGGCCGAGCTCCAAGTGCAGGTGGCGCGCGGCGATGCGCAGGCGGCGAGCGCGTCGGCCAATCCGCAGCTCTCGGGGGGCGTGGGCCATTCGTTCGGTGTCGATGCGGAGGCGTGCGCGGGCTGTTCGGCGACCTCGTTCAACGTGTCGCTGTCCGATCAGGCGGCGCTGTGGGACGTGATCATGGGCAAGAAGGGCCTGCGCTCCGACGCGGCCAAGGCGGCGATCGAGGCGGCCGAGAAGAACCGCGACGCGGCCCTGCGCGGCCTCGAGCTTCAGCTCAAGCAGGCCTTCGCGCAGGCGCTGTTGGCGCAGAAGCTCTCGGGCCTGGCGCATGACGCGAGCGGCGCGGCCGAGCGCATGCGCGAGCTGGACGAGAAGCGGCGCAGCGCGGGCGCGATCGGCGAGGCGGAGTTGGCGCGCGTGGAGGTGCAGGCGCTGCAGACCTTGCAGCTCGAGGATCAGGCGCAGGCGCAGCTCGACGCGGCGCGCGCCACCTTGCGGCTCCTCCTGGGCGACGCGCCCGAGGCGGATGGGCCGCTCGATCCCGCGGGGCTCGACTTCGCGCTGCCGCCTTCGCTCGCGCAGGCCTCGCTCGATGCGCTGGTGAAGGACGCGGTGGAGACGCGGCCCGACCTCGGCGCGGCGCGGGCCCAGGTGCAGCGCGCGGACGCGGCGGCCACCCTCGCGCGCCGCCAGCGCATCCCCGACCTCGCGCTCTCGCTCGGCTATGCCCAACAGGGCACGGGCGCGACGGCGATCACGCCGCCCACCCTGACGCTCGGCCTCTCGCTGCCGCTGCCGCTCTTCGATCAGCAGCAGGGCCAGATCACGCACGCCGAGGCCGACGCGCGCAGCCAGCAGGTGTCCCTGCAGCGGCTCGAGGCGCAGACGCGCGCGGACGTGCGCCAGGCCTTCAGCGCCTGGACGGCTGCCAGGAATCGAGTGCAGCGCGATGAAGGCACCCTCCTCTCCCGCGCCCGCCGCGTGCGTGAGCTCGTAGACGTGCAGTGGACCAAGGGCGCCGCGTCGCTCCTCGACCAGCTCGACGCGCAGCGCACCTGGCTCTCCATCGAGAGCGACCACCTGCAAGACCTCGCAGCCTATTGGACCGCCGTGGCGCAGCTCGAGGCCGCGGTCGGCAAGGAGCTCCGGCCATGACCTCCGTGCGCGCGCTCGCGCTGATCCTGATCGCTTCGCTCGCTGTCGCCTGCAAGGCGCACGAGGCGCCGCCCGCTGCCCCCGCGCATCCCGAGGGTGAGGCCTGGCTGACGGCCGCGCAGCTCGAGAGCGGGCAGATCGAGCTGACGCAGGCCAAGGTGGTCGACCTGCCCACCGAGATCACGACGAGCGGCCGCATCACCTTCGATGATCTGCGCGTGGCGCACGTGTTCTCGCCCGTGACGGGCCGCGTGGCTGGGATCCTGGCGCAGCCTGGACAGCACGTCTCCGCAGGCCAGGCGCTGGCCGTGATTGATTCGCCCGACGTCGGCGCGGCGCTGGCGGACCTGCAGAAGGCCAAGGCCGATTCGACGGCAGCGGCGCACGAGCTGCAGCGTCAACACGAGCTCGCGGATGCAGGCGCGGGCACGCCGCGAGACCTCGAACAGGCCGAGGACAACGCAGCCAAGGCCAAGGCCGAGGAGGCGCGCGCGCAGGCCCGCATGAAGCTGTTGCGCGGCGCGGGCGAGGGCGGCTCCGAGCGGTTCACGCTGCGCTCGCCGATCGCCGGCGAGGTGATCGCGCGCGCCGTGAACCCGGGCGTGGAGGTGCAGGGCCAGTACGGCGGCGGCCAGGCCGTGGAGCTGTTCACGGTGGGCTCGTCCGACCTCGTCTGGGTGGTCGCGGACGTGTACGAGATGGATCTCCCGCGCGTCTCCGAGCGCGCGCCGGTGCGCGTGACCGTGCCTTCGTTCCCGCACGATCACTGGGACGGCCACATCGAGCAGGTCGCCGGTGCGCTCGATCCCGCTACCCGCACCGCCCGCGTGCGCGCCACGCTGAAGAACCCGCGCCACGAGCTGCGTCCCGAGATGT
>JAFEBC010000774.1 GCA_018266095.1 Deltaproteobacteria bacterium | reverse complement strand
TCTGCCTCCTGCCACGTCCCATCGCCGCCGACGACTGGGCGAAGCTCGAGCGCGGCCTGACGCAGCGCCTGCGCGCGCTCTCGTGCTTCCTCGACGACGTGTATGGCGAGCAGCGCATCCTGGCCGAGGGCAAGATCCCGCGCGAGCTGGTCCTCGGCGCCAAGCACTACCTGCCCGCGCTGCGCGGCGTGAAGCCTCCGGGCGGCGTGCGCGTGCACGTGAGCGGCATCGATCTCATCCGCGATCCGGCCGGCACCTTCCGCGTGCTCGAGGACAACCTGCGCACGCCGAGCGGCGTGTCGTACGTGCTGGAGAATCGCCTCGTGTCCAAGCGCGTGTCGGCGCGGGCCATGGACACAGCGCGGGTGCAGCGCGTGGACCACTACCCGGCGCGGCTCGCGGAGACGCTGCGCGGAGTGGCGCCCGACAGCGACGATCCCTGCGTGGTCCTGCTCACGCCCGGCCCGTTCAACTCGGCGTACTTCGAGCACAGCTTCCTCGCGCGGCAGATGGGCATCGAGCTCGTGCAGGCGCCCGACCTCTACGTCGACGACGACCGCGTGTGGCTGCGCACGACGCACGGCCCGCGCCGCGTGCACGCGATCTACCGGCGCACCGACGAGGCGTTCCTCGACCCGGAGATGTTCCGCAAGGACTCGATGATCGGCGTGCCGGGCCTCATGCGCGCGTACCAGGCGGGCCATGTGGCGCTCGCGAACGCGCCAGGGAACGGCGTGGCCGACGACAAGGCGGTGTACGCGTTCGTGCCGGACATGGTGCGCTTCTACCTCTCGGAAGAGCCGCTGCTGGACCAGGTGAACACCTGGCTCTGCTTGCGCGACGACGATCGCAAGTACGTGCTCGAACACCTCGACGAATTGGTCGTGAAGGCCGTGGACGAGGCCGGCGGGTACGGCATGCTGATGGGCCCGCAATCCACCGCCGACGAGCGCGCCGAGTTCGCGCGACGCATCCAGGCCGAGCCGCGCCGCTACATCGCGCAGCGGCGCATCGAGCTCTCCACCTGCCCCACCTGGGACGGCGCGCGCGGACAAGTCGTGCCCCGGCGCGTCGACCTGCGGCCGTACCTGCTCTTCGGCAAGTCCGGCCCGTGGGTGCTGCCCGGCGGCCTCACGCGCGTGGCGCTCAAGGAAGGCTCGTACGTCGTCAACTCGAGCCAGGGCGGCGGCTCCAAGGACACGTGGGTGCTCAAGCCATGATCTCGCGCGTCGCCGATCACTGCTTCTGGTTCGGGCGCTACCTGGAGCGGGCCGAGAGCACCGCGCGCCTCCTGCAGGTCACGGGCGCGCTGGCGCTCGACGGCGATCTGACGCCGGTGCAGTGCTGGCAGCCCGTGGTCATCATCGCGGGCGAGCGCGAGCGGTTCGCGGAGAAGCACGGCGAGGCGGCCTTCGCCGATGGTGAATTGGTGCAGCAATATCTGTCCTTCGGCGACGCGTACGTGTCGCTCGAGCGCTCCATCAGCGCGGCCCGCGAGAACGCGCGCTCGGTGCGCGAGGTGATCTCGCTGGAGGCCTGGGAGAGCATCAACGAGCTGTATCTGTGGAGCCGATCCCCAGAGGCGCGCGCAGAGTTCGACGAGCACCGCTACGGGTTCTACCGGCGCATCCGGCGCGAGATGCAGCTCTGCCTGGGCCTCTTGCGCGGCACTATGCTGCACGACGAGCCGCTCGACTTCATCTGGCTGGGCGTGGTGCTGGAGCGCACGGGGCAGACCGCGCGCATCCTGGACGTGCACCACTACGCGTTCCTCGCGGCCGCCAACGGTCACGCGGGCGCGAATGGCAACGCCGCCGCGCACGGCGTGGTCGAGGTGTCCTTGTGGCTCGCGCTCCTGCGCGCCTGCTACGGCTTCGAGGCCTTCATGAAGAGCCACCGCGGCCAGGTCACGGCGCACGCGGTCGCGTCGTTCCTCCTCTTCGAGCCCAAGTTCCCGCGCGCGGTGCGGCATTGCGTGCTGCGCACCCGCGAGGGCCTGCAGCAGATCCGTCCGCAAGGGAGCGCCGCGCTGACGCGCATCAAGAGCCTGGAGCGAGACCTCGAATCCCGCACCGGCGATGTGCTCGACGCTGCCACCGTGCACGACATCCTGACGCACGTCGTCGAAGAGACGCACACGGCGTGCGACGAGATCGCGAACGAGCTGTTCGGCAGCGGCCAGGTACAACTCCAGTCGCAAGACGCGCCGAAACCCGATTCCGCGGCCAGCAAGAACGAGTAAGCTGCGCGGCTTCATGCCGAACCTGCTCGCCCTCTCGTTCGAAGGCACGCTGACCCCCGCCTTCGAGCTGCATTGCCTCGAGCCCAAGCGGCCCACTCCCGACGGCTGGGGCATCGCCTGCTATCCCGGCGGCGAGGCCGCGGCGCTGATCCTCAAGGAGGCCGCGCCCTCGCCCGGCAGCATCCGCAGCGCGCTCGTGTCCGCGTGGGAGCGCCTCGAGTCGTCGATCTTCCTGGTGCACATCCGCACCGCCACGTGGGGCGCGATCACCGAGGCCACCACGCAGCCGTTCCAGCGCGCCTGGGGCCGGCGCGACTGGCTCATCGCGCACAGCGGGAGCCTCGAGCGCAGGCTGGAGACGATGACGTCGCG
>JAFEBC010000773.1 GCA_018266095.1 Deltaproteobacteria bacterium | reverse complement strand
TGCAGAAGGGCGATCCCGGGACGGCGCGCGGGCTGCTCGAGAAGGCGCTGCGCTACAAGCCCCGCAATCAGCGGGCGCGGAACATGCTGGGCCTGTCGCTCTTCAAGTTGGGAGAGCTGGAGAAGGCCGAGTCGCTCTATCGCGGGCTCATCGAGGATCATCCGGCGGATCCCACGCTGCGCGTGAATCTGGGCCTCGTGTTCTTGAAGTCGGGCGCGGCGAGCGATGCTGTGCGCTGCTTCGAGACGGCGATCGATCTGCAGCCGGATCACGCGAAGTCGCAGAACTATCTCGGCCTGGCGCTGGCGCAGAAGGGTGAGCACGCGCGGGCGCGGGAGTGGTTCCTCAAGTGCGGCAACTCGGCGATGGTCGAGCGGATGACGCAGGCGCTGGCCGCGTCGCCGATCCGGGCCGTCGCGCAGGAGGCCGAGAAGCTGGTCGACGGCGAGCGGCCGTTCAAGAGCGCGCTGACGGACAAGACGGACGAGACGGAGCCGGTCAGGCCCGAGCAGGCGCAGGCTGCGCCCGCGGCCGAGCCGATCCCGACGCCGGAGCTGGATCCGGCGGGGAACACCTCGAAGTGGGTGGCCACGCCGCCCGCGATGGCCATGCCGCCGCCCGCGGGTGAAGATCGGACGGGTGGCCGCGCGCTGGGACGGCTGCAGCTCGCCAAGCGGCCGAGCGGGGCGACGCCGATCGAGGCGCAGACGCCTGAGGTGCCGGGGCCGGATGAGGCCGCGGCGCAGGTGCCCGCGCAGGCGCCCAGCTCGAACCCGCCGCCCGCGCAGGAGGCCGAGCTGGCGAAGGCGGCCGAGCCGGTGCGCGACACGAACCCCGACCAGCGGCCGGTGTCGGTGCCGCCGGTGTCCGCCGGCGAGATCCCCACGCTGGTGGCGTTCACGGAGCAGAAGCGGCTCCTGGGCGCGCCGGGCGAGGGCACGTTCCTGATGGGCAAGGCCGAGGTCATCGTCCAGGTGAAGGCCGAGCTGCTGACGCGGCTCGATGGCCTGGTGGCGGCGTTCGGCGCGGCTGAATTGAAGCCGGAGCTCAAGCGGTTTCGCGGCAAGGCCACCGACAAGCCGTTCGGCGAGGGCGCGCGCCGGATGCTGCGCGTGCTGGGCGACGGCCGCTACGTCATCTCGCGCGAGGGCAGGAAGTTCACGGTGCTCGAGCTGAACGAGGAGCCCGCGTACTTCCGCGAGGAGATCCTCTTCTCGTTCGAGGAGTCCCTGGTGTTCGAGAACGGCCGCGTGCCCTCGAAGACGGGCGCCGACCTGCACCTCGTGCACCTGCGCGGCAAGGGCCGCCTGATGCTGGTGACGGCGGGCGAGCCGCGCGCGGTGGACGTGAAGAAGGGCGAGCCGCTGCGGATCCCCATGGACCAGCTCGTGGGCTGGCATGGGCCGCTGCTCCAGCCGCGCCTGATTCCGATCGTCGAGGACGCGCCCGAGATGGGCATCGCGCTCGAGCTGTCGGGCGAGGGCCGCGCGCTGGTCGATTCGCCGGAGTAGCCGCGTGCGATCCCTGCGCGAGCACGCCGGCACCACGCCTGCTAGAACAGTTCGCGCATGAGCACGACCCCGCCCTCGACGCCGCCCCGTCCGATGACGCGCCGCGAGCGGCTGCGCGACGAGCTCCTGAACGTCCCGAACCTCATCACCATCGCGCGGATGCTGCTCATCCCCGTGTACCTGGTGTTCCTGGCGTGGGAGAGCCGGCACAACTCGTTCTGGGCCGCGCTGGTGTTCTCGTTCGCGGCGGCGACGGATTGGGTGGACGGCTGGGTCGCGCGCGTGTGGAACAAGATCACGACGCTGGGGAAGTTCCTGGACCCGCTGGCGGACAAGCTCATCGTGCTGTCGGGCCTCATCATGCTGATTCGCCTGGGCCGCGTGCAGGTGTGGGTGGTGGTGCTGATCCTGGCGCGTGAGCTGTTGATCTCGGGCCTGCGCACGCTGGCGGCGAGCGAGGGGCTGGTCATCGCGGCGAGCCAGGGCGGGAAGTGGAAGACGAGCCTGCAGCTCAGCGGGATCATCGCGCTGATGCTGCACTATCACTTCAGGATCGACTACGTGTTCACCGCGCAGATGACGGACTTCCAGGCGGTGGGGACGGCGCTCTTGTACCTGTCGCTCGTGCCGAGCATGGCGAGTGCTATTGAGTATATTCGCGGGTACTATCTGGTGGAGGCGACGGCGCGGGCCGAGGCGGGCGCGGGGGGAGAGTAGGTGGCGCACACCTTGGGGTTCGTGCGGATCTGCAAGCGATGAAGCATCGCTCTGGAATGAGGCTCCGGAGCAGGCTGGGCGCGGCCCAGCGACGATTCGCGCAAGGATGAGTTTTCGTCGTTGACACGTGGGGCATGCGAGGCTACAAAGCGCGCCGTTTCGCGGAACTAGCTCAGCTGGTAGAGCGTCGCCTTGCCAAGGCGAAGGTCGCCGGTTCGAATCCGGTGTTCCGCTCCAAACTCTTCGAGGGCCCGGCTAGGTGACTGGCCGGGCCCTTCTGCTTCTGGGGGAGTGATGTTTGGCTTGATGCTTTGGGTGATTCTTGGTGCGGCGGTTCAAGAGCCGAGCGGCGTTGAAGCTACTCTCAATCGGGTTTGCGGTGTGGATCCGCAGGATCGCAAGCTCAGGCAGCGGTCTGTATCGCTGGGATTCTCCGCTGCGGAAGAGAAAGACTTGGTTCGCTGCGCGGGAGGTGAAGGCAGCGTCGAGATAAAAGGCATCAAGCTTCCAATCAAGTTG
>JAFEBC010000772.1 GCA_018266095.1 Deltaproteobacteria bacterium | reverse complement strand
CCAGGCGTCGATGCCCTCGCCGATGTGCGGCAGGTAGGCGGCGTCGAGCGGGACGACGCCGATGCCCGAGGGGCTGTACCCGACGCACACGTTCGGCGTGGTCGGCTTGCCGCTCGTGTCGTTGAGCGGGAAGGTGTCGAAGTTGTCGCCGTTCGAGCTGGCGGCGAGGTTCTCCTGGCTGGTCACGCCGCTCGGCGAAGGCGCGTCGAGGTTGCGCAGGACGCCCTTGCCGCCGCCGGAGCCCGTGATCGAGGTCGCGCCCGCGATCAGGTTGCGGATCTCGCCCCAGGTCGCGCTGCCGCCCGAGGGCGAGTTGATCGCGGTGTGCCCGTTGTACTTGGAGCCCGCGCCGCCGATGCGCCAGTCGTGGCGGTGCTCGAAGCGCTCGTTGGGCACCTGGTTCGTCGCGGGGCCCTTCTGGTAGGTGATGTGGTCGTGCGGGTTGATGAGGCCGGGCGAGATCACCGCGCCCGCGCAGGTCACGACGCGCGCCTTGGCGTAGTTGGCCGCGCCGCTGCAGTCGCAGGCCGCGCAGGTGATGTTGCCGCTCGCGTCGACGAGCACCTGGCCGCCGCCGCCGAGGACCTTGTCGTGCTCGTGGCCGCCGTTGGTGACGCTCGCGAGGACGGTGCCGATGAAGAGCTTGCTGCCGTCGGCGCCGCTCGGGGCCGCGGCCACCTGGCAGATGTCGCCGCTGGTGACGGGGGCAGGCGCGTTGGGGCACTGCGTGAGGGTGCAGTCGAACTCGCAGCCCGTGCCCGCGCCGTTGGCCGCGCCGTTGTCACAGGGCTCGCCGAACTGGCGCTTGCCGTCGCCGCAGACCGCCGGCTTGTAGTGGCAGCTCGCGTCGCAGTCGAACACGTTGTCGGGCGCGCTGGCGTCGCAGTCCTCACCCGGGTCGAGGCGGCCGTTGCCGCAGGGGATGTGCGGCGAGGCGGGCGCGCTGGCGTCGCTCGAGGGGCCGTCGCCGACGTCGTTGGTGCCGAAGACGGTGAACGAGTAGCTCACGCCGTCGGTGAGCCCGGTGATGGTGACGGTGGTGGTCGAGGCCGTCTGCGGCGCGACCTTCGCGGCGACCTCGGCGATGGTGTAGCTCGTCACCGGGTGCGCGGCCTCCTGCGTGGCGTCGCTCCAGCCGAGCGTGAGCTGGCCGTCGCCGATGACCACCGGCGCGAACACGGGCTTGGCCGGGAGCCTGGCGGTGGTGAGCGGCGTGCTCGGGTCCGAGGGGGGCCCGTTGCCATAGATGTTGATGGCCTCGGCGAGGAACGTGTAGGTCGTGCCGTCGGTCAGGCCCGTGAGGGTCGCGGTCACGGTGGCGCCGGTCATGTCGCTGATCGTGTCGTAGTCGATGGGCGTGTAGTTGACGCCGTCGGTGCTGTAGGCGAAGGCCCAGCCGATGATGGTGCTGCCGCCGTTCCAGGGGCCATGGAAGGTGAGCGTCGCGCTGCGGATGCCGGTGGTGCCGCTGATGAACGCGGGCGCCTCGGGCGGGCCGAGGGGCGTGATCACGGCGGTGTTCGACGGCGCGCTGAGGCCGGCGCCGTTCACGGCCACCACGAAGATCGTGTACTCGAACCCGTTGCGCAGGCCGAGCAGGGCGGCGGTCGTGGAGGTGGCCGCGACCTCGGCGAAGAGCGTGTCCTGCGTGTCGTCGGTGGGGACCGCGAACAGCACGAACTCGGTGATGGGCGCGTCGGGATCGGTGGCGCCCGCGCTCCAGAGATAGTCGGCCTCGCCGACGTCGTAGCCGTAGTCGGTGAGCGTGGGCGCGGCGGGCACGTCAGGCGTGGTGGCGGCGGCGCTGGGCGACGACTGCGCGCCCTCGCCGCGGTTGTTGGTGGCGCTGACCACGAAGGTGTACGAGGTGGCGTTGCTGAGCCCCTGCACGTCGGCGGTCAGGTCGGCGAGGTTCACGGTGCTCGACGAGGCCGTGTACGACGTGTCCGTCGAGGCCTTCTGGTAGACGGTGTAGGCGATGATCGGCGAGCCGCCGTTCGAGGCGGGGGCCGTCCACGACAGCTTCATGCCCTTGGGCTCGCGGCCCGCGATGGTGACGGCCGTGGGCGCGTCCGGAGGATCGGCGAGCGCGGTGGTGACCTCGCGCACGGTGCCGGTGCCGGCGGCGTTGAGGGCGCTGATGCCGAACTTGTACGAGGCGCCGTTCTCGAGCGAGGGCACGTTCAGCGAGACGTCCCCGGCGGCCGCGGTGAGCGTGTACGGCGCGGGCGTGCCGGCGAGCGGCGTGACGAGGATGGAGTAGCCGGTGATGGCGCTGCCGCCCGTCGAGGTGGGCGCGGTCCAGGCGAGGGCGACCGAGAGCGTGCCGGGCGTGGCCGTGAAGGTGGCCACCGGGCCGGGGACGTCGATGAGCTTCACCGAGGTGGACGCGGTCGAGGGCGCGCCGGTGCCGACGCCGTTGATGGCCGACACGCGGAAGGAGTAGGTGCCGCCGTTGGCGAGGCCAGTGACCGTGCCGCCCGTGAGCGTCAGGCCCGTGACCGTGGAGGCCGAGAAGGCGCCGCCCGTCGACTGCTCGACGAGGTGGCCGGTGATGGCGTCGCCGTTCGCGGAGCCGTCGGTCCAGGTCAGCGTCGCCTGGCGGATGTCGGTGGCGACGTTGGTGATGGTGGGCGAGGCAGGCAGACCGGCCGGCGTGACCGTGCCCGAGGCCGTGCCCGACGCGCCGGGGCCCGCGCCGTTGGTGGCGAAGACGCTGACGGTGTAGGCGGTGCCGTTGGCGAGGCCGGCGATGGTGCCGCTCGTGGCCGAGCCGCCCGTCGTGGCGGTGACGGGGCTGCCCGCGCCAGGCGTCGCGGTGAGCGTGTAGCCGGTGATGGCGGTGCCGCCGTTCGAGGCCGGCGCGGCCCAGCTCACGCTGATCTGCTGGTCGCCGCGCGTGGCGGTGACGTTCTGCGGCGCGGTGACGGGGCCCGAGGGCGTGACCGCGTTGCTCGCGTCAGAGGAGGGGCCGGCGCCCGCGGCCGTGCTGGCGCTGAGCGTGAACGTGTACGTGGCGCCGTTGGTGAGGCCGGTGACGGTGAAGCTGGTGGCGCTGCCGTCGCTGACGCTGGCGGTGCCGGCCGACGCGCCCGTGGCCGTCCAGGCGACGGTGTAGCCGGTGATCGGCGAGGCGCTGGCCGGCGCGGTCCAGGTCAGGCCCGCGCTGGCGTTGCCCTGCGTGGCGGTGAGGCCGGTGGGCGCGCCCGGGAGGCTGGGCAGCGTGATCGCGGTCGAGGGGTCCGAGGCCTCGCCCGTGCCGATGGCGGTGATGGCGGCCACCTTGAAGGTCACGGTGGCGCCGTTGGCGAGCCCGGTGACGACGGCGGTGGTGCTGCTCACGGCCGCGTTGGCGTTGGTGTACGTCGTGCCGCCGTCGAGGCTCTGCGTGACCTTGTACGTGGTGATCGGCGAGCCGCCGCTGTCGGGCGCGGTCCACGTGAGGTTGGCCTTCTGCACGCCGGGCGTGGCGGTGAGCGCGGTGGGCTTGCCCGGGAGCGTCGCGGGCGTCGCGGGGCCGGCCTGGTCCGAGGCGGCGCCGGTGCCCACGGCGTTCACGGCCGCGACGGTGAAGGTGTACGCGGTGCCGTTGGTGAGGCCGTCGTAGATG
>JAFEBC010000771.1 GCA_018266095.1 Deltaproteobacteria bacterium | reverse complement strand
GTCGATCCCCGCGCCCTCTTCGCGCTCGTCTACGGCGAGGACAACCCGATCCTCGCGCCGCGGCCGGAGGCGGGCCGCGGCTTCTTGACCCGCGAGTCGCTCGCCGATCCGCTCTATGTGGTGCTCCAGGACCTCCTGTTCAGGAAGCGCGTCGCCTGGGCCGCGCGGCTGGACCGGGCGCCGTCGAGCTGAGCGCTGCTCGATGAGGGAACCCCAGCCTCCTCCAACGGTCGAGCGCCGCGCGCCAACCGCTCGATGGATGGCTGCGCGTCGGTCGCGGCGCGGGGGACGTTCCACGTGGAACAGGACGGGGCCGAGCCGCACGAGGACGCCTCGGCGCGGCCCGCCTATGCTCAGGCCGGATTCGTGATGCAGCGGACCTGCTCAGGCGACCCGCGCTTCGAGGACGCGCAGGGAGCGCCTTCTCCCCACGGAGCCCGAGGGCGACCTGTCGATGCTCCTCTCGGGGTCGACGCCCGGGCGCAGCGCCAGCGGGAGGTCGCGCCCCGTCTGCTGCATGCACCGCGGCTGTTTCACGTGGAACGCCCGTAGAGCAGCAACGTCCGCCGTGAGCCGCTGAAGGGCAGCGTGAAGGTGAACTCGCCTACGATGGCCAGCTCGCCGCTCCGGTCCGGCGCGCGATCTTGCGCCCCCAGCAGCACCACCACCCGGCCCTGCGGCTTCAGGTACGGCAGCGCGAGCTTGAGCCAGTCGTCCGGCGCGGCGAACGCACGCGCGACGGCCACATCGACCAGCGGGAGCCCCTCCTGGTCCGGCTTGCCCGCCAGGCGGACGGCCAGGGCGCGCGCGTTGGGCAGCTTGAGGGCGGCGATGGCGCTCTTGAGGAAGGCGACCTTCTTCTGCACGGAGTCGACCAGCGTCACGTCGACGTCCGGCCGGGCCAGCGCCACCGGGATCCCGGGGAAGCCGCCGCCGCTCCCCGCGTCGAGCAGGAGACCCGCTGGGAGATGCGGCGCGACGCAGAGCGAATCGAGCAGGTGCTTCTCGACGACCTCCAGCGGGGCCGTGGTCGCCGTCAGGTTGATCGACTTGTTCCACTTGAGCAGGAGCTCCCCGTGCGCGAGCAGCCGCTCCGCCAAGGTCGGGTCCAGGCCCAGCCCGAGCGTCTGCGCGCCCGCCAGGAGCTCACGCCGGGCGTGGTCATCGAGCTCAGGAGGCATGGGCGCTCCCCGCGGCCCGTGGCTGCGGCCGGCGGGTGATCCCAGCCTGTGCCCCCCGGGCACCTGGAGCCGCTGGGGACGCTGCGCGACGCCCTTCTTCACCAGGGGGCCTCGTGCGGCCACCCGTGCGAGCACCTGCGCCGTCCCCGCCTGTCGCGGCTCCGCAAACCAGGCGAGCCCCCCGCTCGAGCGCACGTTCCACGTGGAACATCGCTACCGCCTCCCGTGGCTCTTGATCGCTTCGTTGACCTCGGCCTGGTGGTCGACCAGGTACTTCTCCACCTCGCCGTCGGTCAGGTTGAGGTCGCGCAGGAGCCCCTCGTAGAGCGCCAGCGAGGCCGGGTTCTTCCCGCTGCGCTGCAGGACCGTCTTCACCACCGCGGCGCCGAGCACCGGGTTCTTCTTGTGCACGTCCTGGGACACGCTTGTCGTCGCTCCGAGCGGTGGCAGGGTCCTGGTCAACCTCGTCCCTCCCATCGGCTCGCGCCCGCGGGAAGGCCTCGACTGTACCCCCGACTCTACCGCTAGCGCGCGGTCGTGGCGATGGTCGTCTCAGCGGCTGGCCGCGGCGCGATCTTGAACGTCCGGCGCAGATAGACCTGCTGGAGGATCGAGAGCACGTTGTTGGTGACGATGTAGAGCGTCAGGCCCGAGGGCAGGTTCAGCATCATCAGCGAGAAGAAGCCGCTGACGACGTAGCCGACGTACTTCTGGCTCGGGTTCGACATCGGCTGGGGCGTCAGGACCTGCGTCAGGATCATGGTGATGCCCATCGCCACCGGCACGATGTAGTACGGGTCCTTGGCCGTCAGGTCATCGAGCCAACCCGCGATGAACACCGAGTTGTAGAGCTCGACCGAGTTCTGCAGCGTCGTGTAGAGCGCGAGCCAGACCGGCATCTGGATGAGCATCGGCAGGCAGGAGCCCATCGGGTTCACCCCGTGCTCCTTGAACAGCTTCATCTGCTCCATGTTCTGGCGCTGCTGGTCGCCCGCGTACTTCACCTTGAGCTCGTCGAGCTGCGGCTGGATGCGGGCCATCTCCTGCATCGACTTCATCGACTTGGCCTGCAGCGGGAACGTCAGGAGCTTCACGGACAACGTGAGCAGGATGATGGCGATGCCCCAGTTGTGCGGGGGCACGAGCTTGTAGAACTGCTTCATCACCGTCAGCAGCACCTGGGCGATGATCGACCAGAAGCCGAGGTCGATGGCCGAGTGGAGCTGCGGCGAGACGGCGGCGAGCTCATCGGCGTCCTTGGGCCCGAGGTAGACGATGAACGCCTGCGTGGCGCTCTGCTCCGCCTGGGCGACCACCTTGGTCTGGATGCCGGCGGTGAGCGTTGAGCCGACCGCGAGCAGCTCGCAGGACGCCGTCTGATCCTTGGCGAGCTCGGGCACAACCGCCGAGATGAAGTACGGCTGGCTGATCCCGGCGAAGGCCGGCTGGTTGCCCGTGAAGCTGGGGCTCTTGGCGCCCACGAGCAGCTTCTCGGTGTCCTTCCCGTTGCGGCAGACGGCGTGGCTTGAGGCCACCGTCCCCGGCGAGAACATGCCGCCCGTCTGGCCGGTGCCGCCGTTCCCCACCATCTCGGCCAGGAGCTCACCGGCGAGCGGCGCGGTGGAGACCGTCTCCACCTTGAGGTTCAGCCGATACGTCTGCGGGTCGAGCGCCAGCGTCTTCTTGACGGTGAGCGTCGGCAGGTGGGCCGTGAACACCGCCGTCCAGGCGTCCGGCTGCTCGACCTCGTAGCCCGCGTCCGGAGGCAGCACGAGCTGGCCCTGCGCCTTGAGCGTCGTGGTCAGCGGCAAGGGGAGGATGCCCTTGTCCACCAGGTCGAGCTGGACCGACTTCTTCTCCGGGCCGAGCTTGTGGGCGAACTTCGGCCCCTTGAGCTCGACGCTCTCGAGCGCCGCGCCGTCGCTGGTGATCCTCAGCTTCAGGCGCTCGGACTCCAGCACCACGGTCTTGGTGGGCGGCCGCGGCGACTGGCTCCCTCCCGCCGCGGTCCCCGTGGGCGTGGCGGCCGCACCCGGCGCCGCCGCGGCAGCGGGTGTTCCACGTGGAACATCGCCCGGCTTCGCCAGCTCAGCGGGGCCGCCCTTCCCGTCGACGGCGGCCGGGTTGACACCCGCGGTGACCGCGGCGTCGGCGGGCTTCACCGGCTTCTTGGGCGCGAAGTACACGCCCCAGAGGTACGTCGCGACCATGCAGAGCGCGATGGTCAGGAACAGGCGTCGATTGTTTTCGTTCATCGGTGGTCCGTGTGCCCACAGCCAGCGTGGGGAGCGAGGGGCAGGGCCGGGTCAAGGACCACGGCGGCCGTGGGAGAAGGCGAGGAAGACAGCGAGGCGGGGCGCGGCGCGGCGGCGGGGCCGAAGGCGGGGACTGCCTTGGCAAGATCGGCCGGGCCCGGGACCTCGCCCGTCGGTGACGATCGGGGGCCTGCGAAGCGACCCGTGAGCGCCCCCCTCCAAGCGGCTGAGGGGACGGGATCCGGGCCCCCACGCGCCCAGGGATGGCAGCGCAACAGACGCCAGGCGCCGAGGGCCAGACCGGCCAGGGCACCGTGCGCCTCAAGCGACTCCCTCGCGTACTGGGAGCAGCTCGGATGATAGCGACAAGCTGGCGGCAAGACTGGGGAAACCAGCCTCTGATAGAGCCAGATGGGGAGGGTCAGGACCCGGCCCAAGAGACCCTCCAGCGCGAGCAGGCCCCGCGCTGGCGTGAGCGCGAGCCGCAGCCAGACGCCGGGCGCACCCGCGGACGCGGGGGTCGGGTCGGCCTGGCGCATCGCTCCGTTCACGTCTGCTCCTTCTTCACGTCCGCCTGGGGCCCAGGCTCCGCGGCGCCGCCCGCTCGCGCCGGCTGCCCCGCCCTGCCCTGCCCGACTTCCTTCCGCTTCGCGGCCAGAGTCTTCGCGATGCGCGCTGCCGCCCGGCCCATCCAGGCGCGAAACATCGCCACGCTCGCCGTGGCCGCCGAGGGCCGCGCGACGATCGACAGCTCGACCGCCGGAAACCTCGCCAGCTCGAGCCGGATGGCCTCGCGCAGCCTGCGTTTGACCTGGTTGCGCACGACCGACCCGCCCACGCGGGACGACACGGTAACGCCCACCCGGGCCTCTGTCCGCTGGATCTGCGACCGCGAACCGGGCCTGTCAAGGGCGCCGGCCGGCAGCCAGCTCGCGGCGAGCGGCCCGTCGGCGAAGCCCTCGCCCTTCTCTTTCAGCGCCACATACTGCGCGCGCACCCGCAGGCGGCGCGCCTTGGGGAAGCCGTGCCCGCCGAGGTCCGTCATGGGCGATCCGTCCTGGCCATGAACGCTTCCTTCGACGCGCTTGGAGGCTGCTTGGGACACGATCCCGACGCCCGGGCGTGCGCACGCGCAGGTGCCTTCACGCGCCTCTCTCAAGAGCGAACGGATGGCCCCGCGGAGTTCGGCGAGGCGCGAAACCTTTGACTTCCAGCCCTCCTCTAGAGCGCAGCTTGGACGGCTGCAGCTCTGTCGGAGGCTCTTGAGACTGCTCTACTTGCTCGCGGCCTTGGTGGCGAGCTTGTGGCGGCCCTTGTTGCGACGACGCTTGAGGACGGCGCGGCCCTGCTTGGTCTTCATGCGCTTGCGGAACCCGTGCTCCTTGTTCCGGCGAACCTTCTTCGGCTGATACGTGCGCTTCACGGCGGTGATTCCTTTCCGGGGGGACAAAAAAGCGCGGCACCTAAGCATGGGCTTCGTCGACTTGTCAAGAAATCCCCTTTCTTCCCGATCGTTTGCGCGCGTGCCAACCCGCGCCAGGACTGATCTGCAAGTCGATCCAACGGCTTTCGCCGAACCCCTTGATCCCGAAAAAACCCCCTGCTACGGTCCGCCGCTCGATCGTCACCTGCCCCACACTGAAGCTCCTTCCAGCCCCACCAGACGCCCTTTAAGTCCCGCAGCGAAGCACCAGGCCGCACGGCCTGCAAGCACTTGCTTTCACTGAAGTCTTAGACCGTTGAGGAATCCCATGGCTGGCCCCTTGTCCACAGTTGTGAACAACCCTGTGGACTCCACTGCAGCAGCGCAGGAGGTCACGCTAGACGGCTCTCAGGAGTCGGCGGCGCAGGACCTCTGGAGGCGCACCGTCGAGCGGCTCCGCGGGCGCCTCTCGCGGCACACGTTCCAGACCTACTTCGAGCCGATCCGGGCGCACGCGCTCTCCGCCGACACGCTCGTCCTCTCGCACTCGTCGCGCTTCATGATCGACTGGGTGCGCGACAACCTGCTCGACATCCTGGTCGCCGACGTGGAGAGCGAGGCCTCCGCTCCCCTGAAGGTCGACTTCATCGTGCGCGAGCGCGAGGATCTGCACTCTCACGAGGCGCCTGCGCCGGTGGTTCAGCCCCTGCCCCAGCCCATGCGCATCGAGCCGCCTCCGGCGACGCGCCCTCTGAACATCAACCCGAAGTACACGTTCGACTCCTTCGTCGTCGGGCCCTCAAACCAGTTCGCCGTGGCCGCCTGCACCGCGGTCGCCAACGCGCCCGGCAAGCACTACAACCCGCTCTTCCTCTACGGCGGCGTGGGCCTGGGCAAGACGCACCTCGTGCACGCGGTCGGCAATCACGCGCTCAAGACGAACCCGCACTGCCAGGTCGTCTACCTCTCGAGCGAGGCCTTCACCAACGACCTCATCCACGCCTTGGAGCAGCACCGGATGCCGGAGTTCCGCGCGCGCTACCGCGAGAAGTGCGACGTGCTGCTCCTCGACGACATCCAGTTCCTCGGCAACAAGAAGCAGACGATGGAGGAGTTCTTCCACACCTTCAACGCGCTGCACGAGGCCGGCAAGCAGATCTTCGTCACGAGCGACAAGCTGCCCTCGGAGATCGAAGGCTTCGAGGAGCGCCTGCGCAGCCGGTTCCAGTGGGGCCTCATCGCCGACATCCAGCAGCCTGAGGTCGAGACGCGCGTCGCCATCTTGAAGCGCAAGGCCAACCAGGACGGCATCGCGCTGACTGATGACGTCGCGCTCTTTCTCGGCACGCACATCCGCTCGAACGTGCGAGAGCTCGAGGGCTCGCTCATCCGCCTCTCGGCCTTCGCCTCGCTCACGCACACGGCCATCACCGTGGAGCTCGCGCGCGACGTGCTCAAGAACGTGCTGGTCGTGCGCGGGGACAAGCCCGACGTCGACGCCATCATCAAGATCGTCTCCGAGGCGATGCAGGTGAAGCCGCACGACATCAAGGGCGACCGCCGCCAGCAGGGCATCGCGCGCGCACGCCAGGTGGCGATGTACCTGACGCGCAAGGTGACGGCGCTCTCGTTCCCGGCCATCGGCGAGCGCTTCGGCGGCAAGGACCACTCGACGGTCATCAACGCCGTGGAGCGCGTCGAGGAGCTCATGCAAGAGGACCAGGAGCTGCGCTCGACGGTGGAGTCGTTGCACCGGCGGCTCGGCGGGTAGGGCAGGGCGGCTGTCTGGCTTCGCGAGCGGAGTCCCGTGCGCGATCGAAGCCTGCGATCTACCCTGTGAATTCAACGGCTCGTTGCGTGTGTACAGGCTCCTGCACCAGTGCTACACACGCTGCGCACAGTGGATCACAGGCAGCGTCAACAAGCAGTTGCCTTGCGATCTCGCGGTGTTCGGTTCGGAGATCACAGATTCACAGACTCTGTGACTTCTGCTTCCTTCTTTGAGACTGACTTTTAAGTTCTGAAAGGCAAGAGGCGAGACATGGAGCTCCAGATCGATCGCCAGGAGTTGCACCAGGCGCTCTTTCGCGCGCAGGGGATCGTCGAGAAGAAGAGCACGATGCCGATCCTGGCGTCCGTGCTGCTCGACGCGGTCCAAGGCGAAGGCGACGGGCGGCTGCGCGTGTCGGCGTTCGACCTCGAGATCGGCGTCACCGGCTCGCATCCGGCCGCGGTGAAGAAGCCCGGCGCGGTGGCGCTGCGGCACAAGGAGTTGTTCGACATCGTCAGAAACCTCCCCGAGGGCGCCGTGACGATGAAGCGCGAGGCCAACAACCGCGTGCGCATCACCAGCGGCACCGTGGAGTTCAACCTCGTCGGGCAGCCGGCCGAGGAGTACCCGCCGTTCCCGCGCATCGAGAAGACGCAGCTTCTGCCCGTGGAGGCGACGCAGTTCCTCGACATGATCGAGAAGACGCAGTTCGCCATCTCGCAGGACGAGACGCGGCACAACCTGAACGGCGTGTTCCTCGAGGCGCTGCCGGAGTCGCTCAAGATGGTGGCCACGGACGGCCATCGGCTGGCGCTGATGGAGCGGCCGGGCGCGACGGACTTCGGCCTCAAGAAGGGCGTGATCGTGCCCAAGAAGGGCCTCTTCGAGCTGCGGCGCCTGCTCGAGGAGGGGCTGCCGGGCTGCGAGATCGGCTTCTCGGACACCTCGGGCGTGTTCCGCCGCGGCGAGCTGACGATGGTCATGCGGCTCATCGACGGCGAGTTCCCCAACTACTCGCAGGTCATCCCCAAGGAAGCCGATCGCAAGGTGCAGGTCGATCGCACGCGGCTCATCGAGACCTTGCGGCGCGTGAGCCTGCTCTCGTCGGATCGCGCGACCTCCGCGGTGAAGCTCGAGCTCACGACGGGCAGCCTGCGCGTCACGAGCCAGAACCCGGACCTCGGCGAGGCCAAGGAAGACCTGCCGGTCGCCTACGAGGGCCAGCCGCTCACCATCGGCTTCAACGCGCGCTACCTGCTCGAGGTGCTCTCGGTGCTGGACTCGCCGCAGGTGGGCCTGGAGCTGTGCGACGAGCTGTCGCCGGGCGTGCTGAAGCCCGCGGGCGGCGAGGGCGTGCCGGTGCGCTACACGGCCGTCATCATGCCGATGCGCATCTGAAAAAAAATCGCGATCGCAAGATCCGGGCTTGGTTCTCGAGGCAGCACGTGGAGGGTACATGGGTCGCGCGGCCGCACGCATCGTCTTGAGCCTCGGGCTCCTCGTCTCGCTCACCGCAGCAGCGCCCGCCTTCGCCAAGAAGGCGACGAAGAAGGGCCGCGCGGCGCCGGATTCGCGCACGGTGGGCCTCGGGCGCTCGTGCCAGAAGCGCGCGGACTGCAAGAGCAAGGCGCAGACCTGCCTCAAGGGCATGGATCAGAGCGGCAAGGAGGAGGCGCACGGCTTCTGCGCGCTCCCGTGCCTCGCGCTCGACGCGGGGACGACCAAGGTGATCCCGGGGCAGGGCATCGCGCCCGACGAGAACACCAAGAACGACATCAAGAAGAAGGCGCCGCCGCGCTGCCCGCCGAAGTACCAGTGCCGGTCGGCGGGCGCGGGCGTGCCAATCGACCTCTGCATCAAGGAGTAGGTCGTTCACCTCCTCTCCGTCGAGACGGGCGCGTTTCGCAACCTCGCGGCGGCGCGGGTCGAGCTGTCGTTGCGCGAGACGGTGCTCGCGGGGCCGAACGGGCAGGGGAAGACGAACTTCCTCGAGGCCTGTCACCTCGCGTGCACGCTGCGGCCGCTGCGGGCGCAGAAGCTGTCCGAGCTCGTGCGGCTGGGCGAAGAGGCGGCGTTCGTGCGCGCGCGGTTTCAGCTCGCGGGCGGCGAGCGGACGGTCGAGATCCGGCTCGCGGACGGCAAGCGCACGGCGCTCCTCGACGACAAGCCGGTGCGCGATCCGCAGGAGTTGTTCGGCGGCATCGCCGTGGTCGCGTTCGTGCCCGATGATCTGCTCCTGGTGAAGGGCGGGCCGGATGGGCGCAGGCGGCTCCTCGACCGCGCGGTGCAGAATCGCCACCCGCTGCACCTGACCGACGCGCGCGACTACGCGCGGGCACTCAAGAACCGGAATCAGCTCTTGAAGCAGGGCGCGCCGGACGCGCTGCGGGCCGCGTTCGATGAGCCGCTGGCCAAATTGGGCGCGCGCGTGCGGCTGCGGCGCGAGCAGGTCCTTCAAGAACTGCGTCCGCGGGCGACGCTCGCGTTCTCCCAAGTGGCGCGCGGGGAGGAGCCGCTCTCGCTCAAGTACCTCGCCGCCGGCCGCGATTCGGTGGGCCTGGGCGACAGCGCGCTCGAAGGCGGCGAAGCGGCGCTCGCAGACAAGCTGCTCCAAGCGCTCGACCTGCGCCTGCCGCGCGATCGCGAGCGCGGCTACACGAGCGTGGGCCCGCACATGGACGACCTCCTGCTCGAACTGGGCGACAAGCCGGCGCGCCTGTTCGCGAGCCAAGGGCAGGGCAGGGCGATCGTGCTGGCGCTGCGCATCGGCGAGATCGAGAACTTGAAGGCGGCCCAGGGCCGCGCGCCGCTCCTGCTCTTGGATGACGTGTCGAGCGAGCTTGATCCCGAGCGCAATCGCTTCCTCATGGACTACCTGTCGTCGCTCGAGGGCCAGGTGGTGCTGACGACGACCGATCCCGCGCTCGTGCTCTCGAAGGATCGCGCGCGCGCCGACACGCGCTTGTTGCAGGTGCGCGCTGGAGAGATCGCGGCTTCTTAGGCAAAAAAACTTCAACGCGGAGGGGAACTGAGAGGGGCGAAGGCGCGGAGGAAGGCCTGCCTCACCTTGTTTTGGGGCTCGTTCGGAGCGTCAAAACCTCCGCGTCTCCGCGCCTCCGCGTTGGAGGCTTTTTGCTGTTCTTTCGGATCCCCTCGCGCACCGGATTCGACGCCCGATTTCCTCCGATAATTCAAACACTTGGACACGCTTTCCGGCTTGACCACGAGCGATCCGCATGTTACCCACATGCGTCCTTGATTTTCGTGCTTTTGCAGCGCCATTTTTGAGAGGTGGATTCTAGTGTCGGAGAGCACGCCGCAGGTCGAGTACACCACCGACAGCATCAAGGTCCTCGAAGGTCTCGAGGCCGTCCGCAAGCGCCCGCACATGTACATCCGCGGCGTCGGCACCGAGGGCCTGCACCACCTCGTGTACGAGGTCGTCGACAACGCCATCGACGAGGCGCTCGCCGGGCACGCCAAGCTCGTGCAGTTGACCATCCACACCAACGGTTCGCTCTCGGTCATGGACGACGGCCGCGGCATCCCCGTGGGCCCGCACCCGACCGAGCCGATGGACACGCTCGATGTGGTGATGACCAAGCTGCACGCCGGCGGCAAGTTCGACGGCAACTCCTACAAGGTCTCCGGTGGCCTGCACGGCGTCGGCGTCTCGTGCGTCAACGCGCTCTCGGATTGGCTCGAGGTCGACGTGTTCCGCGAGGGGCACGAGTACCACCAGCGCTACGAGCGCGGCGTCCCCACGGGCAAGGTCAAGACGGTCGGCCCGTCCACGCTGCGCGGCACGCGCGTGACCTTCAAGCCCGATCCCACCGTGCTCGAGGCCACCGAGTTCAACTTCGACATCCTCTCAAACCGCCTGCGCGAGCTCTCTTTCTTGAACCCGGGCCTGCGGATCTTGATGAAGGACGAGCGCGCCGACAAGAGCCACGACTTCAAGTACGACGGCGGCATCACGAGCTACGTCGAGCTCTTGAACACGAACAAGACGGTGCTCTTCGACCCGCCCATCTCGGTCAAGGGCGAGCAGAACGGCGCGGAGATCCAGGTCGCGCTGCAGTGGAACGACGGCTTTGACGAGAAGGTGTTCTCCTTCGCCAACAACATCAACACCATCGACGGCGGGCCGCACCTCATCGGCTTCAAGAGCGCGCTCACGCGCACGGTGGTGAAGTACGGCGAGGAGAAGGGCACTTGGAAGGAGATCAAGGAGTCGCCCTCGGGTGAGGACATCCGCGAAGGGCTCACCGCGGTCATCGCGGCCAAGATCCCGGGCGCGCAGTTCGAGGGCAACCTCAAGGGCAAGCTCGTCAACACCGAGGCCAAGGGCATCGTCGAGGAGATGCTGGGCGCCAAGCTGACGGCGTTCTGGGAGGAGAACCCGCAGGTCGCCAAGCGGGTGATGCTCAAGGTGGCCGACGCGGCGCGGGCGCGCATCGCGGCACGCAAGGCGCGCGAGACGGTGCGGCGCAAGGGCGCGCTCGATGGTGCGTCGCTGCCGGGCAAGCTCGCGGACTGCCAGGAGCGCGATCCGTCCAAGTGCGAGCTCTACATCGTCGAGGGAGACTCCGCAGGCGGCTCGGCCAAGCAGGGGCGCGACCGGCGCACGCAGGCCATCCTTCCCTTGCGCGGCAAGATCCTGAACGTCGAGAAGGCGCGCTTTGACAAGATGCTGGGCTCGCAGGAGATCACGACGCTCATCACCGCGCTCGGCTGTGGCATCCGCGCGCCGGGAGCCGATGAGTTCGACATCAAGAAGCTGCGCTACCACAAGATCATCCTGATGACGGACGCCGACGTCGACGGCTCGCACATCCGGACGCTCTTGCTCACGTTCTTCTACCGGCAGATGCACGACGTGGTGAAGCACCAGCTCGAGAACGGTGACTTCGGCTACCACCTGTACATCGCGCAGCCGCCGCTCTATCGCGTGGCCAAGGGCAAGAGCGAGATCTACGTGAAGGACGACGCGGCGCTGGACGCGCACCTCTTGAACCTCGGCACCGAGCACGCGCACGTGAAGGGCTTTGGCGGCACGTCCAAGACGGGCGCGGCGCTCAAGGCGCTGCTCGACCAGGTGCTCTCGTACAAGCGGCTCCTCGCCAAGGTCGACAAGCGGCGCGACAAGCGCGTGGTGGACGCGGCGATCATCGAGACGGGACTTGTGGCCCCGACGCTGACCGATCAGGGCGCGGTCACGAGCGTGGCCGCGAGCCTGAAGAGCGCGCTCGAGCGGCGCATGCCGGGCGAGACGGTGTCAGTCGAGGTGGCGCAGGAGACGGCGGCGCCTGTCGCCAACGGCGCACCGGCGAACGGTGCAGCAGAGGTCGCGGCGTCCACCGAGCCCTTGCCGTACAAGCTCATCGTCAAGGTGTCCGATGCGGGCTCGCAGCGGACCACCGTGCTCGATCACGGCTTCCTCTCGGGCGCGGACTTTCACGAGCTGCGCGAGCGGGCCGCGGGCTTTGAGCCGCTGGGCCGCGCGCCGTTCGAGGTGGGCGAGAAGGAGGGCTCGGAGGTGCCGGTCGACGCGCAGACGCCGATCGAGCTCGTCGAGCTCATCAAGCGCAACGCCTCCAAGGGCCTCTACATCCAGCGCTACAAGGGTCTGGGCGAGATGACCGCCGAGCAGCTCTGGGAGACCACGATGGATCCGGCCAAGCGCACGCTTCTCCAGGTGCACGCCGATGACGTGGCCGAGGCCGAGCTCATGTTCACGACGCTCATGGGCGATGCGGTCGAGCCGCGGCGCGAGTTCATCGAGAAGAACGCGCTCGAAGCGACGAACCTCGACATCTAGGGAGGCGCCATGAAGGGCAACGCGCAGATCATCACGCTCTTGAACGACGTGCTCACCGGCGAGCTCACCGCGGTGAACCAGTACTTCCTGCACGCGCGCATGTGCCAGAACTGGGGCTACGAGCGGCTGTGGAAGAAGATCCGCGCGGAGTCGATCGACGAGATGAAGCACGCGGACATCCTCATCTCGCGCATCTTGTTCCTCGAGGGGCTGCCGAACGTGCAGCGCTACTCGAAGATCAACATCGGGCAGACGGTGAAGGAGCAGCTCACGCTCGACCTCGCGGTGGAGATGGACGCCATCCCGCGGCTCAACGCGGGCATCGAGCTGTGCCGGAGCCTGGGCGACAACGGCACGCGCGAATTGCTCGAGGGCATCCTCGTGTCCGAGGAGCACCACACCGACTGGCTCGAGGAGCAGCTCTCGCTCATCAACCAGATCGGCGAGGCGAACTACCTGGCGCAGCAGATCAAGGAGTAGCGCCCTAGAAGCGCAGCGCGGTGAGCTTCAGGCTCGCGGGCGGAGCGGCCCGCGCGGAGGCCGAGTCGCGCGCGGCGAGCACGTCCAGGTGGATGGCGTAAGCGGCGAGGAGCGCCGTGATGACCGCGATGGCGAGCGAGAAGACGATGATGCCCACGCTGCCGTTGCGCTCTCGGAGTTCGCCGATGGCGAGGGCGCTGGCGCCGAACAGCAAGAGTCCGTCCACCAGGTAGCCGACGGCCCGTTGGTTCTGGTCGGAGCTCGTGCTGTCCGTTGCGGCGGGGATGAGGCCCACGGCGAGGACGAGGTCGAGGAGCGTCTCGCCTGCGGTCTCGAGGAAGCGCTCCCCCGCATTGCGCAAG
>JAFEBC010000770.1 GCA_018266095.1 Deltaproteobacteria bacterium | reverse complement strand
TCACGTTGGTGAAGCCGTGGTGGATGCGGTGCACGCCGTACTGGTAGTCGAGCACGGTGGTACCGACGAAGAAGAGCGACACCCACTCGGCCCAGAACATGGCGCGGCTCTTGTTGGAGAACACGCTGTCGTGACAGACGTCGTGCACCCACCAGATCACGTTGAGCCGCGCGAGCAAGAAGAGGAAGAACGCGAGCACGGGCGAGTAGCGGATCGACAGGCCCGCCGCGGCCCAGAGCGCCAGGCCGCGCGCGACGTCGAACGCCAGCCACGACCGCTTGTAGCGGAAGAGGCCGCGATCGTGCGCCGACTTGAGCAGCGCGCGCAGATCCTTGTCGAGCTCGGGGAGCGTGGAGGTGTCGAGCTTTCCGACCTTCAGGTTCTTGGGGATGATCTTCTCTTGCAGCTTGCCGAGGATGCCGTGCGCGTTGATGAGCGGCAACGTCGCGTCCGAGCCGCGCAGGAGCAGGATCTCCTCGCCGCCGGGGTGCTTGGCGGCGAACTTGGAGATGTCGATCACGTCGTCGCCCACGGCCAACAGGCCGCGCGCCTTCACCTCCTCGAACGTGATCAGCGCTTCGCTCATGACAATCTCCGCGCGAGTGACGTGGCGAGCTCGGCGACGCGGCCCATCGAGGCGAACGAGAGCACCTCGCCGATGAGCCAGGTGCGCTGCGTGCCCTGCCAGCGCTCGACCTCTTGCAGCCCGCCCGACTGCATGAACGCGCTAGTGAAGTGCGGGAAGAACTTCCAGCGGCGCGCGACGTGGACCTTGTCGAGGCGGCCGCCGAGGCGCTTCACGTCACCGGCGATGCGCTCGGCGATCTGATCGTCGCTCAAGTGCGGCGGCGCGAAGAGGTGAAAGATGGCCACGTCATGATCCGCGTGGCGCTTCACCCAGGCCATCGGGTGGCCCTCGCGATCCTTGCGCATGTTGGCGTTGATGTAGCCCACGCCGGTGCGGCCCTCGTCGAGGCCGGGCACCGCGCACGCGAACGTCGCGTACGGCCAGGTGCGCACCTGCGTGAACCAGCGGCGCTCGTCGTCGCGCGCGTCGAGGAGCGGAAGGGCGTCGCTGGGATTCGTCGTGATCACGAGCTCGTCGAAGCGCTCTTTGCCGGCGTTCGAGTGAACGGTGACGCCGTCTGCGTCGCGCTCGATGCGCTCGATCGGCGTCGAGGTGCGCACGTCCAGATCCTTCGCCAGCGTCTCCCAGATGCGCTGCGTGCCGCCGCGCCACACGAAGCTGGGACGGAAGGTGAGGCCGAGGAACGTCTGCGGACGGAAGAGGTTCGCGTACATCACCGCGGGTACTTCGTCGTCGAAGCCGTAGCCGTAGCCGGCGCGGTACACGAGCGTGCGATCGCTCACCGCTTCGAGGCCGTCGCGCTTGACCAACTCTGACCAGGTGGTGTGCAGCTCTGATTGCGCGTGGTGCAGACCCGTCCCGTTGACGCCGCGCCACTTGGTCGCGTGCAGCCACATGTAGCGAGCCGCCTGCGCGAGCACCTTCGGCAATTCGCGCTTCTTGTTCAGCGACACGGGCTCGCCGCGCTCCAGGCACCAGTGCCGCTCCTCGGGAAAGCGATCCAGTTCGATGCCCGCTGCCCGGCTGAAGTCGAGCACGCGCCGGTAGTCGATCGGAACGCCCATGGTCGCGCCCATGTCGTGCGGACGCCCGTCGATCTCGATCGTGCACGACTTGCCGCCGACGCGCGCCTCGCGCTCGAACACGACCGCACGCGGGCCGCCTCGCTCGCGCAGCGTGGCCGCGAAGGTGAGGCCGGAGACACCTCCACCGAGCACGGCGATCGTGCGGGCCTTGCTCATCCGGCGACGGCTCCGGTGGCCGCGCCGGCTTCACTCGCGCCCGCGGGGATCAAGAGATCCCACGACGCGCGCTCGGGCGGCAGCACCACGGGCTCGCCATCGAAGCGCAGCCGTTTCCCGGGCCACACATACGTGCGCCACATGTACGCGAGCACCGACTGCTGATCGAGCGCGGGATGGATGTGCGGCGCGATGAGCTTCGCGTGCACCTCGGGCGACTTGCTCCAGTGCAGGCCCGGCTGGTTGTGGTGGATGGTGTGGTACGCGTTCTCGAAGATCAGCCAGTTGAACAGGCGGCCCTTGAAGTTGCGCGAGTGATTGAACTCGCTTTGCTCGTCGGTGCCGTCGTGCTGCACGTGGCCGAAGCCGAAGATCATCAACTGGCCGATGAGCGCGGGCAGGAACACCCACTCGAAGAAGCGCGCGCCGGAGAGGGTGATGAGCGTGCTGCCGTAGAGCAGCACCGCGATGATCTCGAGCCGCGCCTGCAGGAACCACGCGCGCTTCTTCTGGTGGATGCGCCAGAGGTAGACCGCGTTGAGCGCGTGGATGTGCGCGCCGGCCATCAGCACGTGGTGGAGCAGGTTGAGGAGGTTGTTGCGGTGCCGCACTTCCGTGGTGCGGAGCACGTCGCGCGGCGTCTGCAGGTGCATGTGGTGCGAGAGGTTGTGCACCGGCACGAACGCGCTCACCGGGTAGCAGAACGTGAGCGAGAGCACGACCTGCCAGAGGCGGTTCAGTCCCTTCGACGTGAACACAGGCGCGTGCATCGCGTTGTGGCCCGAGATGAGCTGGATGAACGCGGAGTAGGCGAGGATGAAGACGGCGAGCGCCGCGCTCCAGCCGCTGGGGTTGAACCAGAAGGCCGTGCCGACGAGGGTGAAGTGCACCGCTGCGAAGGCGATCGAGCGGACGTCGGCGGCGTTGCGGAGGAGGCCCTCGCGCGTATCGGGTGCGCCCATGCGGGGAAACGCTAGCACACCCGAAGGAGACACACTCTCGGGATGCTGCGGCCGCGGCCGTGTGGTTTGATGAAGCGGGGGTTGCCCATGAGCCTCTCTCTCTGCATCCGCTGCGGAACGCAACGCGATCGCCCGATCGCGCGCTGCACGAAGTGCGGCTTCGCGCCGACCACTGACGAAGACAAGGCGAAGTCGCTGCTGCTGTCGCTCGATTGCGAGATCGACGGCGAGTACCGTGGCAGGACCAAGGAGGAGCTGCTCGCGCTCAGCACATCCTTCCCGGCCGGCGGAGCGACCTTCGAGCAGCGCGACCTCGACGCCGTCCTGGCGCACGCGCGGTCCGGGTCGGCCATCAGCAGCCGCAAGCTGCTGGCCGACCTGGTGCGGTGGGTGGGCCTGCCGCTGCTCGCGCTGGTACTGGTGTTCCTGCTGCTGCACTTCACCGAGTGAACGCGGAGCGAATCAGGCCTGCAGCTTCCGCCAGCCCACGTACGACCCCGCCCACAGCACCAGCGTCCCCGCCGCGAAGCCCCACGCCTGCACCGGGTCACCGATCGAGAAGTGCGCCACGAGCGCCGACACGAGGTTGATGAAGAACCCCGCGTACGCCCACTCCTTCACCCGCGGCGGCACCTGCGGCACGAGCAGCGCGACGACACCCAGCACCTTCGCCCACGAGAGCTCGACGCGGAAGTACGACGGGAAGCCGTAGTGCTTGAACGCCTCCGCCACTTGCGGGAGCTGCAACTGCGCGTAGGCGGTGAAGCCCATCTGCAGGCAGAAGAGCGCGGTGAAGATCCAGAAGGCGATGGTGAGTCCCTTGCGATTCATCTTCAGCTCCCGCGCGACCAGGTGGGGAGCTCGACGCCGAACTGCTTGGCGTACTCCGCGTTCAAGCGCTGCCAGCCGCCGAACTTCATCACGTCCATGCCCACCATGCGGCCGATGGGATCGCTGTCGAGCTGCGCGCCGAGCACGTCGAAGCAGATGTGCCAGCCGGCCGCGCCCATGGAGATGAAGCCGCGATCGATGTTGTGCCAGAGCGTCAGCCGCGTGCCCGCGCCGTACGGCTCGAGCTCCCAGCGCATCTGCTGGCCGCCCCACGAGAGCTCCAACAGCTTGGGCGCGTCGGCCTTGCTGATGCGGCTCTCGGAGGTCATCGGCTTCCCCGCACCCACCGTGGTGAGCTGCGCCGTGCCCACGTTGCCGAGGTTGCGATCGGAGTCGTACGGCGCCCACTCGCGCAGGTGCGCGGGATCCGTGATCGCCTCCCACACCTTCGCCGGCGGATGCCTGAAGTCGCGCACCACCACCAGCGTCCACACGTCTGCGTCCTTCTTCACCTCGGCGCCCGCGGCCGGGCCCGGCTGGTACTGCTCTCGCTTGCTCATCGCCTCTGTCCTTTCACGAGCTGCTTGTCCATCTTGTCCAAGTGACGCTCCAGCGCGTCCAGGTGCTTCGTCCACATGCGGCGGAAGGGCACGAGCCAGGCATCGAGCTCCATGAGCGGCTCCGGCCGGAGGCGATACAGGCGCCGCTGGGCCTCGACGCGCGCCTCCACGAAGCCCGCCTCGCGCAGCACGCGCAGGTGCTTGGAGACCGACGGCTGCGACATGCGCAACGCCTGCTCCAGCTCGCCCACCGAGAGCTCGGAGTCGAGCAAGAGGCTCAGGATGGCGCGCCGGTTCGGCTCGGCGACGATGGTGAACGAGGATTCCATGACACGTATATAACCAGGAAGGCATATGCGTGTCAAGCCCCGGGCGATCCCGGCAGTTTCGCCTAGGTTGTGGGGCGCTCGGGCCTGCGTGCGTCGTCGGGCCGAGCAGGGAGCGCGGCCGGGCCTAGCTCTTCGCCTTCTTCCCGTTCGCCTTGGCCGGCGCCTTCGCGGGCTTGCTGGCCTTTTTCGCGGCCTTCGGGGCCTTGTCCTTCGACGCCTTCGCGGTCACGGGCGGCGCCTTCGCGGTGGGCTTGGCCTTGCCTTCGGTGTTCAGCGCGATGGCCGCGCGCACCAACGCCTTGAACGCGGCCTCGTCGAGCACGTCACCTTCCGCGAGATCGATCGAGCGCCGGATGCCGCCGGCGAGCTTGGGGTTGAAGAGCTTCTTCGGGTCCGGCAAGAGCGCGCCCTTGGGGAAGGTGTGCTTCACCGCCGCCTTGTAGGTCTCGCCGGTGCAGATGACGCCCTCGTGCTTCCACACCGGGATGTTCCACTTCCAGTCTTCGACGACCTCCGGATCGGCCTCACGGATGAGCTTGCGCGTGCGCGCCAACGTGGGGCCGCGCCAGTCATTGAACTCGGCGATGCGGTTGGAGATGAGCTCGGGCGCGGACAGGCCAGGGATGGTCGGCGTTCGGTTCATGCGGCGAGACTAATTCAAACAGGGGACGAACGGCGAAGTCCAAACCACTTCGATGGATCGGCGTCAGCGAACCCTTCCTTCTCTCCTTCCTGTGAAGCCGTTCTCGCCGCTCGGGCACGGCACTTCGGTTGACAACATCGCCAAGCGGCTATATAGCTATACGGCAATGACACGCCCCGCGCAGCTCGACCACGTCTTCTCCGCTCTCTCCGACCCTACTCGGCGGGCCATCCTCGCGCGGCTCGCGCAAGGTGAGGCCACCGTGAACGAGCTCGCGGCGCCGTTCGGCCTCGCGCAGCCGACCATCTCCAAGCACCTGCGCGTGCTCGAGGACGCGGGGCTCATCTCGCAGGGCCGCGAGGCCACCACCCGGCCGCGGCGGCTGGTGGTCGGCGGACCGCTGCAGGACCTGGACGCGTGGCTCGCGCCGTTCCGCGAGCAGTGGGAGCGCCGGTTCGATCAGCTCGACGCCTTCTTGCAGAAGAAGCCGAAGTCCAAGACCAAGCACAAGCAGAAGTAGGAGCAACCGATGGCCACCGCACGGACACAGACCAAGATCGATCGCAGCACGCACACCATCCGCTTCGAGCGCTCGCTCGCGGCGCCGCGCGCGGAGGTCTTCGAGGCGTGGACCAATCCCAAGCACGTCGCGCAGTGGTGGGATCCGACGGGCACGCCGCTTCAGGACTGCAGCATCGATCTGCGGCCCGGAGGGAGCTTCAGCTTCGTCATGGGCTCGACGCACGCGCCGCCGTTCACGGGCGTGTACAAGCTCATCGAGAAGCCGTCGCTCCTGGTGTTCGACGCGAACGGCGCGGAGGGCACCGTGCGCCTCGACGAGAAGTCCGGCGCGACGCTCATGCGCGTGACCATCCAGTGCCCGTCAGCCGAGCACCTGGAGATGTTCATCCGCCTGCGCGTTCACGAGGGCACCGAGCAGACGATGGAGAACCTCGCGGCCGTCGTCGAGGCGCGCTGAGCCGCGCGGGGAGCGGCCCGGCGCGATCGCGGCTAGGCCGGGCCTTCCAGGCTCACCATCCACTGCGTGCCGAAGCGGTCCGTGCACATGCCGAAGTACGGGCCCCACGGCGCGTTCGCGAGCGGCATGCGCACCTCGCCGCCGTTGCCGCTCAAGAGCTCGAACGCGCGGTCGGCCGCGGCCTTGTCCTTGGCGACGATGGAGATGCTGAAGTCGTTGCCGTGCACGAACTTGCCGGGCGAGAGGCCCTCGACGAAGTCGCTCGCCATGAGGTGCACGCCCTCGGTGATGGCGAGCTGCGAGTGCATGATCTTGGTCTTCGCCTCCGCCGACGCGCCCTGCACCCACGGCACCTCGCCGAAGGTCATCTTGGCGATGAGCTTGGTCTCGAAGACGGTCTCGTAGAACGCCATCGCCTCTGCGGTGTTGCCGGGGAAGTTCAGATAGATGTGCACGAGCTTCATGGGTGACTCCTGAATCGGTGGGGGCGCGACTCTTCCTCGCGCGCGCGCTGGGCGCAAGCGATCTCGACACCTGACGCGGACGCGATCTCGCGGACTTGGGCCTGCTAGAGTTCCCGCCTCAAGAGAGGGATCGCGCATGGCCATCAAGCTCGGCGACCTGCTGGTGCGGGCGCGGCTCATCACGCAGGAGCAGCTCGCAGCGGCGCTCGAACACCAGGCGTCCCACGGCGGGCGGCTGGGCGAGGTGCTCGTGCTCTCGGGCTACGTGAGCGAGGAGGTGCTGGTGCGCGCGCTCTCCAAGCTCACCGGGATCCCGCGCGCGGACCTCTCGGCGGGGCCGGACGTGGCGGCGCTGGCGCGGGTGCCGCTGGAGGTGGCCGAGCAGTGTCAGCTCGTGCCGATCACGTTCGCGCAGGATGGCCGGCTGCTCGTCGCGGTGAGCGATCCGCAGAACGAGGCCGAGCTGGCGCGCGTGCGCGAGGTGTCGGGCTGCGAGGTGGCGCCGCTGTTCGCCACGGTGAAGGACATCAAGGCGACGCGCGAGCGCTGGTACTCGACCACGTTCATCCCGGCGCACGAGGCGCACGCGCAGGCCGCGCCCATGATGGAAGCGCCGCCCCAGGCGCAGGCCCAGACGCAGGAGGCCCACTCTTTCGCGGCCCCGCAGCCCGAAGGGCCGCCGCACACTCAGGTCCAGCTCGCGCAGCCGCTCACGTTCCACGAGCCGCACACGCGGGCACACGAGGCGCACCTGGACACGCACCCCTCCTCGAACCCGGACGAGTACAGCGCGCCGCCGCCGCTCTTGTCCCTGCGCTCGGGGCGCCTGGCCGTGGCAGGGCTGGCGCTGCTCACGCTCGCGCTCGGTGTGTCGCTCGCGTACGCGAACCTCCTGCGCGAGAAGCTGGTCGCGGCCGACCTCGGCCTGGAGGCGCACCTGAAGACCATCGCGCTGCAGGCGCAGCAGGTGGAGGCGCTCGATCAGCTCGCCGCGCGCGTCGATCAATACAACCGCGACTTCGGGAGCCTCACGGGCAAGCTGCAGGTGGACGAGCTCGAGGTGGGCCTCGAGCGCTTGCAGAAGAAGACCGACACGCCCGCGAAGGTGAAGGAGCTGCTCGGCGAGTTCGAGAAGAACGCGGCCGACCTGCGCAACCTGGGCGCGCAGCTCAAGCAGTGGCAGGCGTATCTCGGCGCGCCGACCACGGTGAAGCGCGGCGACACGCACTCGCAGATCGCGCTCGATTATCTGGAGCGGCAGGGCCTCACCGAGACGCAGGCGGAGGCGGTGGTGCGGCAGACGGCGCTGGCGTGGGAGCTCGAGCCCGGGAACCAAGTCTACAACTTGTACCGCGACGGCGTGCTGCTCTCGACCGTCACCCAAGGCACAGCGGCGCGCTCGCCGCTCCTCGCGCAGTGGTCGCAGCGCCGGGCGATGCAGCAAGCGGCGCAGGCCGCGGAGAGCAAGCTGCGGGAGTGTGAGGCGAAGCTCCCGCAGCAAGCTCAGTGACCTGCGCGCCCGTTGACTACAGCCCGTTCACGTCGAAGCGGTCGTCCATCATCACCTTGTTCCACGCCTTGACGAAGTCTTGCGTGAACTTCTTGGCGCCGTCCGCCTGCGCGTACACCTCGGCGATCGCGCGCAGCTCCGAGTGCGAGCCGAAGATCAGATCGACCGGCGTGGCCGTCCAAGTCACCGCGCCCGACGCGCGATCGACGCCCTCGTACAGGCCCGGCGTGGCCGACTTCTGCCACTTCGTGGACATGTCCAGCAAGTTGACGAAGAAGTCATTCGTCAGCGCGCCCGGACGCTTGGTGAACACGCCGTTCTTCGAGTGGCCCTCGTTGGCGTCGAGCACGCGCAGCCCGCCGATGAGCGCCGTCATCTCCGGCACCGACAGGCGCAGGAAGTTCGCGCGCTCGATCAGCATCTCCAGCGGCGGCAGGTAGTTCCCGTCCGCGTAGTAGTTGCGGAACGCGTCGGCCTTGGGCTCCAGCACCGCGAACGAGGCCACGTCGGTCTGCTCCTGCGTCGCGTCGGTGCGGCCCGGCGTGAACGGGACCTCCACGGTCGCGCCAGCGGCCTTCGCGGCCTGCTCCACGCCCACCGCGCCGCCGAGCACGATCACGTCGGCCACCGAGACCTTCACCGCGGCCTTCTTGTTGAAGTTCGCCGCGATGCCCTCGAGCTTGGCCAGCACCGGCGCGAGCTCGGACGGATCGTTCACCGCCCAGTCCTTCTGCGGCGCGAGGCGGATGCGCGCGCCGTTGGCCCCGCCGCGCTTGTCGGTGCCGCGGAACGTCGCCGCCGAGGCCCACGCGGTGCGGATGAGCTCACCGCTCTTCAGGCCCGAGCCCGCGATCGCCTTCTTGAGCGCCTTCACGTCGGCGGCGCTGATGGTCTTCTTGCTCGCGGCGGGCAGCGGGTCCTGCCACGCCAGCGCCTCCTGCGGCACCTCGCTGCCGAGGTAGCGCGCGCGCGGGCCCATGTCGCGGTGCGTGAGCTTGAACCACGCGCGGGCGAACGCGTCCTCGAACTCCTTCGGGTTCTCCAGGAAGCGGCGCGAGACCTTCTCGTACGCGGGGTCGAAGCGCAGCGCGAGGTCCGTGGTGAACATGATCGGCGCGTGCTTCTTGGACGGATCGTGCGCGTCGGGCACGAGGTCCGCGCCCTGGCCGTCCTTGGGGATCCACTGCGTGGCGCCCGCGGGGCTCTTGGTCTGCACCCAGTCGAACTTGTAGAGGTTCTTCAGGTAGCCGATGGAGAACTGCGTCGGCGTCGAGACCCACGCGCCCTCGAGGCCGCTGGTGATGGCGTCCTTGCCGCTGCCGGTGCCGCACTTGTTGGTCCAGCCGAAGCCCTGGTTCTCGAGGGGCGCGCCCGCGGGTGCCGCGCCGACGCAGTTGTCCGGCTTGGCCGCGCCGTGCGCCTTGCCGAAGCTGTGGCCGCCCGCGATGAGCGCGACGGTCTCCTCGTCGTTCATGGCCATGCGCCCGAACGCCTCGCGGATGTCCTTCGCGGCCGCGAGCGGATCCGGATTGCCGCCGGGCCCCTCGGGGTTCACGTAGATGAGGC
>JAFEBC010000076.1 GCA_018266095.1 Deltaproteobacteria bacterium | reverse complement strand
CGCATCGGCGAGTTCTCGCGGCGCAAGACGCTCAAGTTCAACGGCTACGAGGCCGAGGTGGCGGGGCTGTACAAGGGGATGGATTTGGCGAAGTTCTATTAGCAGTCTGCGGCTCCCGCGCTCGGAGTGAGTGCGCGCCCGATCGTTCACCGCAGAGGCGCCGAAGCGCGGAAGGAGCTCTTGGTTGGGTCCCGTATTTCGGCGCTTCTGTGTCTCTGCGGTGAATCGTCGCCCGAGCACACACGTACGAATTCGGAGAAGTGCGCCTTGAAATCCCTGAAACAGCTCGCCCCGCGGATCGCCATCGCCGCCAGCACCGTGCCCGCGTGGGTGTTGCTGGCGCGCTTTCTCCTCGGGAGATTGGGCGCCGATCCGGTGGCCGAGGTGCTCAACCAGCTCGGCTGGGCGGCGATCGTGTGCCTCCTGGCCTCGCTCGTCTGCACGCCCGTGCGCATCGTCACCGACTGGGCGTGGCCTCTGGCGCTGCGCAAGCCGCTGGGGCTGGCGGCGTTCTTCTACGCGCTCACGCACGTGAGCTTCTATGTGGCCATCGACCAGGGCTTTGACTGGGCCGAGATCCTCGCGGACGTGCAAAAGCGTCGCTTCATCTGGGCCGGATTGTCGGCATTCGTACTCTTGCTGCCGCTCGCGTTGACGAGCACGCAGTGGGCGACGAAAAAGCTCGGCTTCAAACGCTGGAAGCGCCTGCACCGCCTCGTCTATCTGGTGGGCGCGCTGGCCTGCCTGCACTACCTCTGGCGCTTCAAGCTCACTGAAATGGGCCCAGTGACCGCGTTTTTCCTCCTGGGATTGTTCCTGGGGACCCGGGTTTACGCGGTGCTGCGGGGGGCGAAAATCTGACGGCCTGGAACTGTCGATTTCGCGCACCTTGTGAGTAGACTTCCGGCATGGCGAGGACAGCGAACGTTCTGATCGTCGACGACAACCCGTCGATCCGTCAGACAGTGGAGGCGATCGTGCGCGCCGCGGGCATGAAGCCCACGGTGGCCGATTCGGGGGAGGCCGCGCTGGAGACGCTCCGGACGGCGCCGGTGGACATCGTGCTGCTCGATGTGCAGATGCCCGGAATGAGCGGCCTCGAGGTGCTCAAGATCGCGCGCGAGCGGCACCCGGACGTGGGCATCCTCATGCTCTCGGTGCTCAAGGACCTGCCGGTGGTGGTCGAGGCGATGCGATTGGGCGCTGTCGACTATGTAACAAAAGATTTCTCACCGCCCGAGCTGTCGGCGCGTTTGCAAAAGACGCTGGAGGGCATCAAGGACAAGAAGGAGCTCGCCTGGCTGCGCAGCGAGGTGGCCGAGCGCGGGGCGCGGCCGTTCATCTTCGGCAAGTCGCAGAAGCTCAAGGCTGTGGTCGAGGTGGCTGACAAGATCGCGGGCACTCCCGTGACGGTGCTGATCCAGGGTGAGTCTGGCACCGGCAAGGAAGTGCTCGCGCGCTATCTGCACAGCAGGTCGGATCGCAAGGCGGGCCCGTTCGTGGCGGTGAACCTCGCCAACCTCGAGTCGGGGCTGGCGGAGTCGACGCTGTTCGGGCACGAGCGCGGGGCGTTCACGGGCGCGACGCGGCTGCAGTACGGAAAGTTCGAGCTGGCGAGCGGCGGGACGCTGTTCCTGGACGAGCTGGCCGAGCTGCGGCTGGACCTGCAGGCCAAGCTGTTGCGCGCGCTGCAGGAGCGCGAGATCGAGCGCGTGGGAGGCGGACGGCCCATCGCGGTGGACGTGCGCATCGTGTGCGCCACCAATCGGGATCTGCAGCGCGAGGTCGACGCGGGCCGCTTCCGCGACGACCTGTTCTGGCGCCTCAAGGTGGTGCCCTTGATGCTGCCGCCGCTGCGTGAGCGGCGGGAGGACGTGCCCGATCTGGCGCAGCACTTCCTCGACCGCTTCTGCGCGCTGCACGGCAAGGCGCAGAAGACGCTCTCGCCCTCGGCGCTGGGCATCCTCGAGAACCACCGCTGGCCCGGCAACGTGCGCGAGCTGGAGAACACGATGGAGCGCGCGGTGCTCTTGTCGAGCGGCGCGACGATCGACGAGGGCGACCTGCCGTTGGAGCTGACGGTGGCGGCCGGCTACTCGAGCGCGGCGGAGCGCGAGCCCACGCTGCAGGCCGCGCTGCACGCGTTCGAGCGCGGGTACCTGCGCAAGATGCTGGCGGTGTACGGCGGCCGCAAGAAGGAGTGCGCTGAGGCGCTCGGCATCGGCTACTCGACCCTGAAGGCCAAGCTCAAGCAGCTCGGCATCGGGCCGGGCGAATTCGGCCCCGACGAAGGACCCGACGAATAGCTGATCGCCGGTCGGGCTCTGGGGGAGGGGTCCGTGCTCAGACAGGGAGGCTTCGGCCTGCCCGAGCCGTGCGTGAGCGTGGTGCTCCGTTCGTGCGCCCTTGCCACGGCTTGAGCTCCGACAGGAGGTTGGGTGCGCCCTCGCCTCAACTGCGCGCGGACCCCTCCCCCAGACCCCAACCGGCTGGGGGTCCAGGCGGGAGCTCCGATCGTGGTTGGTCGCGCGCTCGCCGGAAGGGCTATGGGATCGGCAGGCGCTCGAAGTTCAGGATCTGCTGCGAGCCGTTCACGCTCACGGCGAACCAGGCGTCTGGGAAGGTCCAGAGGTTCGACACGGAGGGGAGACCGAGCGTCTGCGCGGCGACCCACGTCGCGCCGCCGTCGGTGCTGGCGGAGAGCTTGGTGACGCTCGCGTTCTGGATCACCTGCGCGTAGAGGTGGCTCGCGTCGGGGAAGGCGTAGAGGCCGATGAGCTTCACGCTGGTCGTGAGTTGGGTCCAGCCGCCGGTCGTGTGCACCAGGGCCTCGCCGGCAGACGGGCCGCCGCACTGGAAGTAGTACTGCGTCTGGATGACGAGGCCGCCGGCGGGGTGCGGGATCAGGTTCTTGATGCCCCAGAAGCCCGGCGTGCAGGCGGTGTTGCTGGGGAGCTGGAAGCCGGTGGTGTCGACGGCGGTCCAGGAGGTGCCGGCGTTGGCGGAGGTGTAGAGGCCGCACGGCGCGCCGGTGACGTTGGCGATGCAGTCGCCGAAGGTCATGTAGACGGTGCTGGTGCTGGCGAGGTCTGCGACGAGGAGCGTGGGCGCCTGGGCGTAGGAGACGTCGGAGACGGGCAGGCCGCTGTCGAGCGTGCTGGTGCTGCCGGTGGCGGAGACGGACACGAGGTGCGGCTGGAAGTGGCCCGCGCTGATGGGCGTGAGTGAGGCGAGCAGGAAGACCTCGCCGCCCTGCGTGTCCTGGGTGCGCGTCGCGTAGACGCTGGTCTGCGTGGGCGCGATGCGGGTCCAGTGGGCGCCGCTGTCGGTGGAGCGATACGTGCCCGCGGTGCAGCCGCTGCCGCCGAGGGCGGTCTCCTCGCTGGAGCCGATGACGACGCCCGCGGTGGACGAGCTCGCGATCATGGCGGCCGGAGGCAAGGTGGCGCAGACGCCCGCGTTCGCGACCAGGGACATGAGCTGCCAGGTGCGGCCGCGGTCGGTCGAGTGGTAGCCGCCGAAGAAGAGCTCGCCGCCCGCGCCGCTGACGAGGCCGTAGGTGGTGACGGCCTTGTCGGGGTTGACGGTGTCGGTGAGCGGGATCCACGGCGCGGTGATGTCGAAGGCGTCGCTCGTGACCGTGCCGGTGCCGATGGTGAGGCGGGTGCTGGTGGTGTACGTGGCGGGCGTCAGCGTGAGGGCGCTGAAGGTGGTGACGCCGTTCGCGTAGGCGCCCTGGTGCGTGCTGCCGAAGGCGGTCTTGAGCACCGAGGTGCTGATGGAGGGCGCGCCGTAGGTGGTGCTGGTGCCAGCGGTGGCGTTGCCGAAGGCGTCGAGGAACTGCACGACGGGCGCGGGGCTCATGACGTCGCCGATCTGGACGGTCGTGGGCTGCTGGAGCCACTTGAAGGCGTTGGGGCCGCCCCAGGTGGCGGCGTTGACCGAGAGCGTGCCCGTGCCGGCGACGTGGGCGCTCGCGTCGCGGGCGAAGAGGCTCTGGGCGCCGGCGGTGCGGAGCTGCGCGACCAGGTTGTTGAGCGTGCCGCCCGCGGAGAAGTTCACGCTGGCCTGCGGGAAGAGGGCCTGCGGGTCGCTGGAGGAGAGCGCGACCACGCCGGTGTAGCCCGGGGTGGCGTTGGCGAAGGCGTCGCGCACGGTGAGCGAGAAGGTCGAGGTG